>CAYNQA010000148.1:0-6129 GCA_964399225.1 uncultured Anaerolineaceae bacterium | reverse complement strand
GAATTTCGCCGCGCTGGCGAATGTCCCGCCGGGGGCACCGTTCTTCCCCGCCGCGTATCACGAGGGGAATAAACCTGCTTTCGCAATTGCTACCGAAGCTGCGGATTTGGCGGTTACAGCATTTGGGACCATGGACTGTAGACAGCGAACAATGGAGGAAAGTCGCGAATGGCTGATTGCTGAGATCACAAAACATGGTCAAGCCATCACGCGTATCGCAAACGAATTATCGAATAATCGAATATTCGATATTCGATTCGGTGGGATCGATTTCTCCCTCGCCCCCTTCCCTGACGATGCGCACTCGCTCGGCAACGCCGTCGAACAAATGGGCATTCCGAAGATCGGCCTGCATGGATCGCTCGCCGCGGCCGCCATGTTGACCGAAGCCGTGGACCGTGCCGACTTCCCGCACACCGGCTTCAGCGGATTCATGCAGCCGGTGCTGGAAGATTCCGTCCTTGCGAAACGTGCCGCCGAAGGGACATTGTCCATCAAGGATTTACTGCTCTACTCCACCGTCTGCGGCACGGGGCTGGACACGGTTCCCCTGCCGGGCGACACGATGGCAGAACAACTTGTCCCCTTGTTGCTCGATCTCTCCGCGCTGGCTTTGCGGCTCGACAAACCCCTCACCGCGCGGCTGATGCCGGTGCCCGGGAAAAAGGCAGGCGACGTGACCAATTTTGATTTTGGGTTTTTCGCGAACAGCAAGGTGATGAAGTTAGATGCCGAGCCATTACAATCTCCGCTCGCATCGGCAAAAACGATCCAGATCCGGTCCCGATAAAAAAAGGCGCGGCCAAAACGGTCGCGCCTTTTCCTACTATCTTCCCATTACTCTCTGCTCTCCATCCTCCAATACTTCCCCCCTCCTCCCTCTCTCTGCATCAACCCAAATCCAACCAACTCACGCCGCAAAGAGGCAGTATCTTCATGATAGCCGCTGAGGATTTCGTTCACCTGCTTCTCGCTGTAGTGCTTGCCAACTTCAAACGCATTCACCACGTAGCGCAGGATCGCTTCGAGTTTCTTGCGTTGGGCGGGGATGGCCTTCAGGCTTCCATCGCGCCGCGTGTAATCGGCGATGACCTTGCGGTCGTAGGCGTCGAGGTCAACATCCGCGGGGGCGGAGGTGATCTGCTCCGTGGAGAACAACTGCTTCGACATCGCCTCCAGCGCGGACTTGTCCAACTGGTAGACGCTGTAGTAGCTCTCTGTACGTGCATGGACTAATCCCACCTTCAACAACCGCGCGAGGTGATGTGACACGGTTGAAGGTTTCAGGTCCAGCAACGCCGCCAGTTCCTCCACGGAGTAAGGCCGCTGTGCAAGCAGGCCGATGATCTTCAAGCGGCTCGCGTCCGCGAGGGATTTAAAGAGTGTCACAAGTTCTTCGCTCATCGTCATGCCTCGCGGATTCGTTCGTTGAGATTGTACGTGCATTCATCAAACGGCTGCAATTTCTCGATCCAGACCATCTCCAGCAGTTCCAATTCGTCTTTCAAATTAAAGGACGGATCGTCGCGGCGCTGGACTTCCTCCAAAATCTCGAAAGCGAACTGGTCTGCGCCAAATTCGTTCCAATCTTTCTGCAACGCCTTGTTGGTGTGGCTGCCGATCTTGAGCATGAAACGGTGACGGTTCAACGGCCCTTCGAGGTTCAAACTGCTTCCAAGCAAAACCTTTCCATTCGCCAGATTCTTCACCTGATACACTCCGGCGGGTTTCACCCGTTCCACGTATTCTCGGTTGAGTTCCTTGCGCGACTTCGTTTTACTTTCCATGCTCGAGCCTCCAATAGCGCGAACCGTTGCTCTCGCGCGCCATCAGGCCGCGGTCGATCAGGTCGCGGCGCAGGCCAGAGACGTCCACGTTGAAGCGGCGGATGATGGTGTTGACTTCCTTCTCGGTGTAGTCCACGCCGGGCGTGAACGCCGCCACCAGATAGCGCAGGATGACCATCAACTTTTCTGCCTGTGTGGGGATCTGGCGGATCGAGCCGTCAGGATTGAGGTACGCAACCAAGACTTTGCGCGACTTCGCATCCAGGTCCGGTGCGGGGACATACGCTTCTTTCTGACCTCCAAACTGCTTCCGCGCCAGCGAGTCGACAGCTTCGCCCACGAGTTGATACTCGCCATCCGCCTCACGGACCACACCCACATGGACGAGGTAGGCGGCGTGGTTGAAGGCGTCACTGGCGGGCATGTGCAATTCCTCAGCCAGTTTTGCGAGGGAGGCCGGTCGCTGGCTGAGCAGTCCGATGATCCGCAAACGGTCCACGTCGGACATGGCTTTGACAAAGTCGAGCATTTCGTGTTTTTGTTCCATTTTTACATCCGTTAATTTAGTTCGATATATATCGAATTAGATTTTAGGCGCAATTCGAGGGCTTGTCAAGAGGTTCCGCCAGCGACGGTCTGGCCCGCCTCGGGGTTGGATGGATGCGGCGCAGACGATGGAGAAAGCGAAAGAGGAGGCCGGAGTTTGCAAGGTGCTTTAACGTCCGCGTTGGGGAATCGTCAAAGAGAAATTGGATGGGATTTGGATTCAATCAGGTATAATCCCCCTGCAAGACGACCTTTTGAACTGGAGGTGCTGTTTGGACCAGCCACAGTACGCTTATTTCGAGGGCAAAATCGTCCCGGTCAATGAAGCGAAGGTGAGCGTTGCCACCCACGCGTTCAATTATGGTACCGCCGTATTTGGCGGTATGCGCGGCTATTGGAACGAAGAGCAGAAGCGGCTCTTCGTTTTTCGTCCCTGGGACCATTTTCATCGCCTGTTGAATTCGGCGCGTTTGATCTGTATCGAGCCGCAGTACGACGAAGAGACATTGATCCAATTGATGGTGGATCTGTTGCACGCTGAGAAGTGGCAGCGCGACATTTACATCCGCCCGATGTTTTATATGTCGGATACGGGTATCGGTGTGCGCGTGCATGACCTGAAAAGCGAGTTGACGATCTGGAGCGTGCCCTACGTGAAATACATCAAGAACGACACGAGTGCGCATGTGACGATCTCTTCCTGGCGACGCATCGACGATAATATGATCCCCGCGCGCGGCAAGGTTTCAGGTGCGTACGTGAACTCGGCGCTGGTGAAGACCGATGCGTCGCGTTCGGGCTTCGATGAGGCATTGGTGCTTGACCAGAACGGCCACGTCTCGGAGGGGTCGGCGATGAACATTTTCATGGTGCGCAACGGTGAAGTGGTCACGCCGCCGGTCAACGACAATATTTTGGAAGGCATTACGCGCCGTTCGGTGATCGAGTTGATGAAGAACGAGATGGGATTGAACGTGGTCGAGCGCTCGATCGACCGCACCGAGGTGAGCCTGGCCGAGGAGTTCTTCATGACCGGCACCGCCGCGCAGGTGGTGGCGATCACGAAAGTGGACCACCGCCCCATCGGCAAGGGCGTGATGGGACCGGTCGTGACGAAGCTGCGCGACCTGTTCGAAGATATTGTGCGCAATCGCAATGCGAAGTATGCGCACTGGACCATGGCGATCTAACGCCCTGCTCTGGCAAACAAAAATCGGCGACTGGTTTTTCCGGTCGCCGATTTTTGTATTGAGAGAGGCCGAATGTTAGGGGTTCTTCTTGAACTTCACGAAGACCATGTTCTTGCTGCAATCGGAGAAGGTGTTGATGTAGACATCCTCCGAGAGTTTGACCGCACCGCCCTGGTCGCGTAATTGCAGGTAGAGCGTGCCCTTGGTGTTGACAGGCACGTCGCCGAGTTTGAATTCCCAGCCCGATTGGCCGTAAAGCAGAGGGAAGGTGCCGGAGATCATGAAGTTATTCACCGACTGGGTTTCGTAGTAGCCGAGCAGCAGTAATTGCAGGCCGTAGATATGCGCGTTGTTCACATCGAGAACTACGCCTGCCACGCCCTGCCAATTGCATCCCAGTTCGGGGTAGTACTTGGCGCTGGAGATGTATTCCACAGTCACAGAATACGGCGCTTTGGGCGTCTTGGTCGGGACAGGGGTCTTGGTGGGCGGGACAAGTGAAAACTGGGTGGGCGTGAAGACCGGTGTAAAAGTGGGACGCGGCGTATCTGTGGGCGGGATGTACGGGGTGGCGCTGGGCGTCCATGTGGGTTCGAGCTGCAGCAGCGTGGCCGTGGGCGTGGGCGGGAGTCCACGCGCAGCGTTGGCCGAAGAAAGCGGGTTGAGCGGCGTGTTCGGACTGAGGAACACCAGCAGGAAGTATAGCCCCATGCACACAGTAATGACCAGCACGCCGATGGAGAGCATGTCCCAGCGGTTCATGGAAGACGCGGCAGAAGCGCGATCTTCGGGGCGTCGGTCAAAATCTATATCATCGAATTGGCTCATGTTCACTCCGTTATTGCGATAAGACGATCTGCGCTTCCGCGCGTTTGGCAGTCAGCCAGTCGCGAACGGCTTTTTCCTGCAAGGTCAGCGCGGCATCGGGCGATAGGCTTCGCTCGGCGCGTTCGATCACAAAGATGATGTGAAAGCCAACCTGAGTCTGGATCACACCGCTATAGCCGCCGGGCTGCAACGCGAACGCAGCCTCTTCGATGGCCGGTTCGAGCAGGTACCCTTGCGGGAACCAACCGAGTTCGCCGCGAGTAATTGGGTCATAGAAGGCGGCCAGGTTTTCAAACGTCGCGCCGCTCTGCAATTGAGCCAGCACGGCGTTGGCTTCGTCGGCATTATAGAGCAGAATTTGTCGGGCGTGCACCTGTTCCACAGTACTGGGCATATCAGCAATGATCCTGTCACGCATCATGGCTGCCTCTGCGGCAAGCCGCAACGAAGCGCGGAACGACTCCTCAGTGTAACCGTGCGCTGACATCCATGCGGATAACTGGTCCGCGCCGCCGAGGCTTTGCGCCAACGCATCCACCCTGGACTGGAGATCGGATTCCGTGATGGACAGCCCCGCCGCCCGCGCACCTTGAGCAAGCAGGGTCTGAGCGATCATGTCATCGAGGACGGCTTGTGCGGCATCCTCGTCGGTGAAGGAAAGTCCGAGCGCGGTCTGTGCGGATTTATAGCGAGCGAGTTCAGCTTCGTAGTCCGCGAGCGGGATGATCTCGCCGTTCACAGTGGCAATGCCGGGCACCGGGGTGGCTGTGGGAAGCGCCGGGGTGGATGTGAAGGCCGGGGTCGGGGTATCCGCAGCGGGTCCGGTGGGAAGCGCGCAGGCGGAGAGGATGAATGCCAGGGCGAGAATTTTCGTGGTGAATTTGTGAGTCGAATTGGGAAACATTGTCCCCAATTATAAACGACTGAAGTCGTCACTACACGGCTTAAAAAAACAGAGAGTGGATAAATGGGTGGTCTACATAGAAAATCACCACAGAGATCACGGAGGCACAGAGCCACATTCAGAAGGGTTTCTCCGTGATCTCTGTGCGCTCCGTGGTGAAATGATTGGAAGGCCCACAAGATTAGCCACTCTCAAAAAACAAGGCCCCTGGAAATTCCAGAGGCCTTGTATACGTGCGTACTATGACCGTAGGTCTAGTAGTCCATTCCGCCGGGCGGCATGGCCGGGGCGGGCTTGTCCTTCTCGGGCAAGTCGGTGATGAGGACCTCGGTGGTGAGGATCATCGAAGCGATGGAAGCTGCGTTCTCGAGCGCGCCGCGCACAACCTTGACCGGGTCGATGACGCCGGCTTTGATCATGTCGGTGTATTCGCCGGTGAGAACGTTGAAGCCGATGTTCTTGTTCTTGTTGGCCTTGGCCTCGCGGCGCACGCCGTCGATGATGACGGAACCGTCCTGGCCGGCATTGGAGGCCAGCTTGCGGATCGGGGCTTCAAGAGCCTTCTTGACCATGTTGATGCCGACCTGCTCTTCTTCCGAAGCGCCCTTGACCTTGTCGAGGCCGTCGGCGGCGTTGATGAGGGAGATCTCACCACCGGGCACGATGCCTTCTTCCACGGCCGCGCGGGCGGCAGAGAGGGCGTCTTCGACGCGGTGCTTCTTCTCTTTCATCTCGGTTTCGGTGGCAGCGCCAACGCGGATGATGGCGACGCCGCCGGAGAGCTTGGCCAGGCGTTCCTGGAGTTTTTCCTTGTCGTAATCGCTGGTGCTCTTGTCGATCTCAGCGCGGATTTCCTTGATGCGGCCTTCGATGT
>CAYNQA010000147.1:0-7696 GCA_964399225.1 uncultured Anaerolineaceae bacterium | reverse complement strand
TCCGCATGCAGAGTCAGTGGGCGATCCTGCGCGTGCGTGTGCGCGTCATGAAAGCCGTGCGTGAGTATCTCGACGGTCAGGGCTTCTTTAATCTCGACACTCCGATCCTGACCCCCGCCGCCGCTGAAGGGACAACCACCCTCTTCGAGACGCCCTACTTCGACGAAGGCTTTGCGTATCTCGCCCAGACCGGACAACTCTACAACGAAGCCAACATCTTCGCCTTCGGGAAAGTCTATTGCTACGGACCGACCTTCCGCGCCGAGAAATCGAAGACGCGCCGCCACCTGACCGAGTTCTGGATGCTCGAACCCGAGATCGCCTTCTGCGACCTCGACCAGCTGATGGAAGTCGAAGAGCAGATGATCCAGCACATCGCCCAGCGCGTGATCCGCGACCGTGCGGCAGAATTGAAATTCCTCGGGCGCGACATTTCCAAGTTGGAAAACATCAAAGCCCCCTTCCCGCGCATGTCCTACGATGACGCGGCAACCTATTTGCTCGATCTCTACAACAAAGAGACCGACCCCGAGAAGAAGGAACTGCTCAAATTCGAATGGGGCATGGACTTCGGTGCGCCGCACGAAACCGAGTTGACCAAACTCCACGACCAGCCGCTGTTCGTTTATGGCTATCCGTCTGCGGTCAAGGCCTTCTACATGGAACCGTGGCCGGGACGTCCCGAGGTCTGCAAGTCCGTGGACCTGCTCGCTCCGGAAGGCTACGGCGAGATCTGCGGCGGCTCGGAGCGCATGTCCAGCCACGAAAACTTGCTTGCGCGCATTCACAAAGAGGGTCTGCCTGAAGAGGCTTTCAAGTGGTATCTCGAACTCCGCAAGTACGGATCGGTCCCCCACTCCGGCTTCGGCATGGGCACCGAGCGCGTCACCGCCTGGATGTGCGGCATCGAACATATCCGCGAGGCGATCGCGTTCCCGAGGACGATCAAGCGGGTGTATCCGTAGACTATCCGTAGACAAGTAAACACGTACACAAGTACACAGGTAAACATGTGAAAAGACTCTGAGCAATCGCCCAGAGTCTTTTTTCATGTGTACGTTTCTACGTGTGTACCTGTGTACTACTTGGGTATCACCAACACCTGTCCCACGCGGATAAAGTTCGGGTCGGGGATCTGGTTCGCGTCCGCGATGGCTTTGACCGTGGTGCCGAATTTGAGCGCGATCGCGGAGAGCGAGTCACCGGACTTGACGGTGTAGGTGACGGGTGGGGTCGAGGTGCCCGCTGTCCCTGAGGTGGAACCGCCGGTGGTTGTGCCGGTCGTGGTGGTCGTTGACGTTGTCCCCGTGGAAGTCGTTGCGCTGCCGCTGGTGGTTGTCGCGCCACCGGAAGGAAGTGGGATGGTCAGGATGGTTCCGGCGACAGCCAGCTGTGGATTCGCGGCGATCAATTCCTGCAGGCTGATGCCCTGGTCGCGGGCGATGTTCTCGAGCGTGTCACCCTGCATGATGGTGTATTTTTTCGAAACGGGGGCAGTGGAGCCAGCAAGGGCGTAAAGTTCGTCGAGTGTGCCCTTGAAAACATCGAAGTCCACTTTGACGAGATTGCCGCGTTCGTCGGTGATTCCGTCGAGGGTGTCGCGTTCGCCGGAATACTGCCAGAAGGTGTAGCCCGGCCAGCCCGCGGCTTCGAGGGGTTTGATGTTCTCGCCGTAGGCGTACGTCCAGTGCGCCACCCAAACGCGAAAGTTTGCCGCCCAGGTCGGAGCTTTACCATTCGGCTGTGAGACGTTCGATTGCAGGAACGAACCGCGCGAATAGACGAAGGGCGTTTTGCCGGTCTGCGATTTGATGTGCGAGAGGAAGGCGTTGGCATTGTCCATGAACTGTTTATTGGTGGCGCCTTCGTTGTAGTATTCCTCGAGGTCGAGCGCGATGGGCAGGTCAGTCGCTTCGGGTTTGACGATCTTGAGGACTTCCACAGCCTGGGCCTTTCCATCCTCTTTGGCCTTGAGGTAGTGATACGCGCCGCGGATCATGCCCGCCGCTTTTGCGCCTGCCCAATGCGAGTCGAACATGGTGTCTTTGATGACTTGCTTATTATCCACTCCATACGAACTGCGGATGAACACGAAGCGATATCCCTGCTCACGGACCTTGGCCCAGTTGACGACAGGGTCGTACACAGAAACATCGATTCCCTTCACGAACGGCATGGCTTCCTCCTTGATATGGAAAAGACTGGGTGGCAAAGGTAGGTTAGCACAAGTCATATCGAAAATCAAGCGAAGTTTGTCCGAATTTGGGGATTTGCGTGGCAAATGACACGTTTTTTCCTGACATGGTTCACTTCCCCCCTCATTGGCACATGCTATACTTCGATTGTTACAAAATGCACAATTAGTCTATCCCCTTTTCAAGGATGAACCCATGCAGGAAGACCCACGAATTCTCGAACTGCGGCGCATGCGCGCGAAAGCCCACGAAGGCGGCGGCGCGGACCGTATTTCCAAACAACATGCCAAGGGAAAATTAACAGCACGCGAGCGTCTCGACCTACTTCTCGACCCGGGCACCTTCAATGAGATCGAGCCGTTCATCACCAGCGGCGTCGGTGAAGCCGGTCTTGAGTCGGAACAATTCTACGGCGACGGCGTGGTGACCGGTTACGGCCAGATCGAAGGCCGCACGGTCTACGTCTATGCCCAGGATTTCACCATCTACGGCGGCACATTGAGCGAGATGCAATCGCACAAGATCTGCCGCGTGATGGACCTGGCACTCCGCAACGGCGCGCCCTGCATCGGCCTGATCGACTCGGGCGGCGCGCGCATTCAGGAGGGCGTCAAGGCGCTGGGCGGATATGCGGAAATTTTCCGACGCAACGCCCAATACTCCGGCGTGATCCCCCAGATCAGCCTCATGCTCGGACCCTGCGCGGGCGGAGCGGCCTACTCCCCTGCCCTGCAAGATCTGATCATCATGGTCGAGAAACAATCCTTCATGTTCCTGACCGGACCCGAAGTGATCAAAGCCGTGACCGGCGAAAAGATCGACCCCGAATCGCTCGGCGGCGCAGACGTGCACACTTCCATCAGCGGCACGGCACACCTCTCGACGGTCAACGAGCAAGAGGCGCTTGCGCTTGGGCGGCGCGTTCTCGGGTACCTGCCCTCGAACAATGTAGAAAATCCACCTTTTGCAAATCCAGCCGATGACCCGATGCGAATGGATGAACACCTCAACGGCATCGTCCCGATCGACCCGACCATCCCATACGTGATGCATCAGGTCATCGAATCGGTTGTGGACCAAGGCTCCTTCCTCGAATTGCAAATGCACTGGGCGCGCAACGCCATCATCGGGTTCGCGCGCATCGGCGGTCATAGCGTGGGCATCATCGGGCAGGAACCGTCCGTGATGGCGGGCGTGATCGATATAGACGCCGCCGACAAGATGACACGTTTCGTACGCATGTGTGATTGTTTCAACATCCCGCTGGTCACGTTCGTGGACTCGCCCGGCTTCCTGCCCGGCATCGCACAGGAGCACGGCGGCATCATTCGCCACGGTGCGAAACTACTCTTCGCCTATTCCGAGGCCACCGTCCCGAAGATCACGGTCATCACGCGCAAAGCCTATGGCGGTGCATACGTGGTGATGGGCAGCAAATACCTCGGCACCGACGTGACCTACGCCTGGCCGAGCGCCGAGATCGCCGTGCTTGGCGCAGAGGGCGCAGCCAACATCCTCTACAAAAAACAGATCGATGCCGCGCAGGATCCGCTTGCCGAACGCAAACGCATCGCGGACGAATACCGCCGCAAGTTCAACAATCCCTACTACGCCGCCTCCACCGGCGACGTGGACGATGTCATCGAACCAAAAGAAACCCGACCGAAGATCATCGCCGCCCTCTCAGCCCTGCGCGACAAGTACGCCCCCGCCCCGCCGCGCAAGCATGGGAATATTCCGGTGTAGACCGTAGACCATGGACGATAGACCATTTGATCATCAACCGCCTATCGTCCATCGTCAGGAATGACTTATGTCTGAAACCCTAAACCAATCTCTCTGGATCACCCTGCTCAGCATGGGACTCGTATTCGTCTCGCTGATTCTGCTTGCGGGACTCATGTCGCTGATGACGTATCTCTTCCGCGACAAAGAGTCCGCATCAGACTCCTCCGAGCCTGCTCCCGCTTCGGGCGTGGACGAGGCCACTCAAGCCGCCGCCATCGCCGTGGCAGTCGCCCTCGCCCAACAGGGACAGTCCACCGCGCGGCCTCTGCCCGCACCGCCGACTGCACTGGTCAGCGCGTGGCAGTTGGGAATGCGCACCCGCCAGATGACTCAAAAAGGCGAGAGGGGTAAACGAGGATAGTAGTAAATACAGACTTCCGAAGTCTGCGAGACTTCGGAAGTCTAGAGGCGAATTATGAAACTAAACGTAAAAATCAACGAGACCAACTACGAAGTCGAGATCGAAGACCTCAACACCCGTCCCATCGTGGCGACGGTGAATGGGATGCGGGTGGAAGTCACGCCGGAGAATGGCAAGCCGCTTCCCGTCAAGAATGAAGCGAGTGCCGCTCCGAAGATCGAGAGAAAACCGTCGGCTCCGTCCATGCCCGCGAATGGAAAAGTCCTGCCTGCGCCATTGCCCGGCACAGTGACGGAGGTCTTTGTCAAAGCGGGCGACCACGTGGAAAGCGGACAGGTGGTGCTCGTCATCGAAGCGATGAAGATGAAGAACAATATCCGTTCACCGCGCGAGGGAAAACTCGCCGTGGTGCACGCCGCGGCGGGACAGACCGTGACACATAAACAACCCCTGCTGGAGTTTGAGGCATGAACATCCTCGACGTGCTGGGAAACGTCTTCGGCGGCTTGACCTTCACATGGGCCAATGCGGTGATGCTGTTCATCGGCGGCGTGCTGATCTATCTGGCCGTGGCGAAAGAATATGAACCTGTTTTGCTTCTGCCGATCGGTTTTGGCTGCGTGCTCGCAAACCTGGGCATGTCGGCGTATGCCGAGGAAAGTTTCATGCGCGTCATCTACGATGCGGGCATCAAGACCGAACTCTTCCCGTTGCTGATCTTCATCGGCGTCGGCGCGATGATCGACTTCCGCCCACTGCTTGCGCAACCGCGACTGGCATTGCTCGGCGCGGCGGGACAGTTCGGCATCTTCGGCACGTTGATCCTTGCCAGCCTGCTCGGCTTTCCGTTGAACGAGGCTGCCTCCATCGGCGTGATCGGCGCGATCGACGGACCGACCGCCATCTTTGTGACAACCAAACTTGCACCGGAACTTCTCGGACCGATCGCGGTCGCGGCGTATTCGTACATGAGCCTTATTCCGATCATCCAGCCGCCCATCATGCGCTTGATGACGACCCGCAAAGAACGACTGATCCGCATGGATTATGCCCCGCGGCCGGTCTCGCGCATGACGGCTGTAGCATTCCCGATCGTCGTGACCGTTGCCATCAGCCTGATTGCCCCCTCCGCCGCGCCGTTGATCGCCGCGCTCATGCTCGGAAATCTCTTGCGCGAGGCTGGAGTGGTGGACCGCTTGAACAAAGCCGCGCAAAATGAGATCATCAACATCGCCACGCTCTTCCTCGGTCTCGCCATCGGCGCGACGATGACCGCCGACAAGTTCCTTTACGACCCCGCAAGTGGAATCCAATGGCAGACATTGATGATCCTGGGACTCGGTCTGCTCGCGTTTGTGGTCGATACCATCGCAGGATTATTGTTCGGAAAACTGATGGCGTTCTTCTCGGGTGGAAAGATCAACCCCCTCATTGGCGCGTGCGGAATCTCGGCCTTCCCCATGGCGGGACGCCTCTCAGCGAAAATGGCGCTGGAGGAGGATGGCGATAACTTCATCCTGATGCACGCGATGGGGGCAAATACAGCCGGTCAGTTGGGGAGCGTGATCGCGGGCGGGGTGCTTTTGGCGGTGGTGGCTGGGATGCTGTAATTTTGCATCGAAAAGAAAAAACCAATGGGACGCGGACGAGCACGGAAAACGCAGAGAAAAAACTCCGTGTTCATTCGCGTCAATCCGCGTTTTCCGCGTCCGAATTGTTACTCATCCCCTTGAACCAAAGCTGAATTTCCCTCGCCAACGGCTGCAGCGGGTACAGGTCAATACGGTATTTCTTTCCCGCAAATTGCTGCATCAACGTGCGGGCGTGTTTGAGGTGCTCACGGTTGAGTGGGGAAAGCGACATCAATTCCGCGATCGTGGCGTTGTGCTGCGGATATGGGGAGTAGACACCGGTCAGCGATCTCAAATAAGCAAATTGAACCTGCCAGGCTTCCAACTCGCCCTGCACGGAAAGCGCGAGGTGCTTGCCCTGTTTAAGGTGGTGCACTTCATGCACGAGCAGACTTAAGGCATAGGCGTCATTGGTTCCTGCGGCGTAGGAGGTGTTCAACTCGATATTGCCGAACAGGGTCCAGCGGGCGCCGGAGGAGGATTGCCGTCGCAGACGGACTCGCACGCGGCGTTCGAGCACGTAGCGCAGGGCGGCCTCACCCGCTTCCCCCGTGGATGGGAGGCGGGTGAGGAGATCCTCGAGCCAGGTCTGCGCCGCGTTCACTACTTCAACGCCTTGCCCATCAACTCGGTCAGGAACATCACAAGCGGACCAAGGCCAGAGTCGGCCAGGTTCACATCATCCGCCTGGGCAATGAGTGTCTTGCCCGAGGAGGAAATTTCCACCGAGTAGATGAAACAATCCGCACACACACCAGATTGCCGGTCCGTCTTGATGGAGAGGGATGCGATCAGGCTGGAAAGTTTTTCGAGCTCATCGGCGCTGAGTGTGCCGCTGATCTTGTTGTCGGAGCGCTCATCGGTGACCGTCCACGCGCCATCGCGGGTGATGGTGAGAGTGCGCAACATGCCCATGATGCCGCCAGATTGGGTGAACTGAATCGAAGTCCATTCGGCGGAGGCGGTGGGCAGAGGCTGCTGGGGCGCTTCGGTCTGCACGGGGGCGCAGGCGGCCAGAGTGACGAGCAATACAATAAGCAATAATATACGGGTCATTCACATCTCCTTTTGGCATAGCATACTCAACCTTTGACGCGAGTGCAATCCCCAAAGTTCCCGCGTTGAGGTTGAGAGGAATCGAGAGCGCATTGGAGTAAAATTAAGGCATGAACATTCGCCCGGTTGTCCTTCCAAATGATCTCGATATCATGGAAACCCTGATCCTCAAGGGGTTTGAATATCCAGACCATCCCGAGTGGGGCATTCAACCCGATGAGATCGCCGGCCGCGTGGACCGCATGCGCGGCATGAAACGCTCCTGGCCCTTGCTCCGTCTCTTGCGGTTCTTCTCCCCGCTGATGCGCGACTCGATGCGCGGCGTCATTGCCGAAGAAGGCGGCAAACCCGTCGGATTGAATAATTATGCGCGCAATAGCAGCGAGCCAGAGTGGTTCCTCTTTAACGCCGCTGTCATGCCGGAATATCGCCGAAAAGGGATCGGCCGCCAGCTGCTGGCGGCAGTGCAAGAGGACTTGCGTCAACGCAAAGCGCACACACTGATCCTGAACATCATTGACAAGAATGTCCCATCGCTGAACCTGTGTCAAAGTATGGGCTTTGAGATCTATACCAGCTCGGTCATCCTGGACATCGAAGCGGATACAACCATCGTCGAGCCGTCCCTGCCGCCCGGCTGGAGCATCACGCCGCGTTCGCGTTTC
>CAYNQA010000146.1:0-7729 GCA_964399225.1 uncultured Anaerolineaceae bacterium | reverse complement strand
CTCTGATATAACGGACTCACAGGAACTTTTCATTTCGTGATTCGTCATTGTCATAGATTATGTTGAACATAGGAGAAGAGAACATGAAACGCATCTTGATTCCCGTTTTGATCGCCGCCTTCCTGTTGGTTGGTTGTGGAAGTAACACGCGCTCTTTGAACTCCGCGCCCAACGATGTGCTGCTTGAGCAATCTTATGGAGTTGGAGGCGGCGCGCCTTCGATGCCCGAAGAAATGCCGCTGGCCATGCCCACCATGGGCATGGATATGGCGAAAGCGTACGACGGTTCCACCGCAAACGTGGATGCCGCTTCGCGCGAGCGCATGGTCATCAAGAACGCCGACCTTGCCATCGTGGTGAAGGATCCCGAAGTCTCGATGGAGGAGATCTCCAAACTTGCTGAAGAGATGGGCGGGTTCGTCGTCTCTTCAAACCTGTATCAGGCGTACGCCAACAGCGGCAAGATGGTGCCCGAGGCGAGCGTAGTGATCCGCGTCCCTTCGGAAAAGCTGGATGAGGTTTTGGAAACGCTCAAGGCCGAGGCTGTGGAAGTGCAAAGCGAGAATGTCAGCGGCCAGGATGTGACCAGCACCTACGTGGACCTCGAATCACAGCTCAAGAATCTCGAAGCCGCCGAAGCGCAATTGACCGAGATCATGAGCAACGCCCAAACCACCGAAGATGTGATGAATGTTTACAACCAGCTCATCTCCGTCCGCGGGCAGATCGAATCGATCAAAGGCCAGATGAAGTATTACGAAGAGTCCGTGGCGCTTTCCGCCATCAGCGTGCGCCTGATCGCCGAAGAGACCATCCAGCCCATCGAGGTTGGCGGCTGGGAGATCAAGGGTTGGGCACGCGATGCGGTGCAAGGTCTGGTCAATTTCCTGCAGGATTTCACGCAGTTCCTCATCAACCTGGTCATCAACGTCATCCCGACCCTGCTGATCGTGTTCGTGGTGCTGTTCCTGCCGCTCTGGCTGATCGGGCGCGCCATCCGCAACGCCCTGCGCAAACGCAAAGTCCGCGCCGAGGCGAAGGAAGAAGAGAAGAAGTAACACGATCCCAATCGTACCCCTGCCCCTCTCCCGAGTACGGGAGAGGGGTTTGTTCCAACAAGGGTATAATTTTTACAAATGGAAAAACTCATCCACGAAGCGCGCAACCTGTTCAACATCCACCTCGTTGGCCGCCAGGTGCTGGCGCTCGGCGCTTATGAAAAAGAGTTGATGTCGTGGAATGAGAAATTCAACCTGACCGCCATCCGCGACGTGGAGGGCATCCGGACGAAGCATTTCCTCGACTCGTGTTCCTGTGTGCTGGCGTGGAAGGCCAACCCGCCCGCGCATCTCATCGACGTGGGAACGGGCGCCGGTTTCCCGGGCATTGTCTTGAAGATCCTGTATCCGTCCATGCGGCTGACGTTGGTGGAGTCGGTCGGCAAGAAAGCCGCCTTCTGCCAGCACATCGTGGAAGTGTTGCGCCTCGACAACGTGGAGATCCTCAACACCCGCGCCGAAACGGTCGGCCAGGACCCTCGTCATCGTGAGCAATACGACTGGGCGGTGGCACGCGCAGTTGCCAACATGAGCGTGCTGAGCGAATATCTCCTGCCTCTGGTGAAAGTGGGCGGCACGGTGCTGGCCCAAAAAGGCGAAAGCGGACCGGCCGAATCGCAGGCCGCAGAGTCCGCGATGAAATTGCTGGGCGGAAAATTGCAGCAGTTGATCCCCCTCAACCTGCCCGGCGTCGTCGAGGACCGTTACCTCGTGCTGGTGGACAAGGTCCACGCCACGCCGCCGAAATATCCGCGCAAAGCGGGAACCCCGGCCAAAGAACCGTTGTAACAAGACCATATAAAAAAATGCAGGCGTTACGCCTGCATTTTTTTGCAATACTGGTTTCGGTTAGCGAATGAGATAGAGCATCACGATCATTGTTCCGCCAACGATCAAGGCTGTGCTCGATGTGATGATCCCTACAAGGCGGCTGTGAAGCCAGCCTGTCATTCCCAGCCCAAGCATGAAGAGACTGAGACCCACATAATAAACACTGGAGACGATTTGGGCGAAAATCGGCATGTATTTGAGAAGAAAATCTGGGATATCCTTGATCTCTGAATCTGCAACGATGCTCATCTTCACGACGATCTGGCTGCCGACCGATGTGGAAATAAGAAGCAGGGAAGAAGCAAGGATGAAGACTGTGATGAGGACAGACGCAATGCGCTCTTCACGCCTGCCGCCTGCCAGTAACTCAACAGCGATGGCGAGAGAGAACCCGCCAATGACGGAACTCAATAAAGTGATCTGCTCCATCCAGGATTGCGAAAGTCCCTGATAGCCTTCCATGTACATCTCCTTGATATTAGGTTTGGCGAATTTTATCGCAAAATAATGCCAGCCCGGTGATCCTGGCACCAGGTTATATGTGGTCAACGCACAGTGTATTGGCTGAGACCTGAAAACCGTGCTTGTATTCACTCTCGAATTCGTGTAAGATAAAAATGGATATAGAACGAAACCATGAGGGGTTGTAACCTCGAAAAGGCAAACCCATCGTGAGGTGGGGGCGCAAAGTCGTGGATCTGCGATCACAAAAACATCAATACTCTGCCGAGCAGACAGCCAGACCGCCGAAGGGTTCCCTTCGGTTTTTTGTTTTGTGGAGAGGAGGTGAATGGGACAGTGCTGTTCACCATCATGCCACGATGGTTCGAGTTGTTTCCATTAACAAGGAGAAAGATCATGATAAAGAAACTGTTTTCCGTGTTAGTGAGCCTGGCGTTCCTGCTGATGTTCATACCCGCCCCGGTATCTGCAGCCCTCAAACTGCCAGATTACCGGCCGGTGGATGCAGGTCCTCATCTGCGCGCCGTGAATCCTACGCGTGAGATATTGGCGGATAAACCGGCATTCCTGGTGCCGAACGCACCCGTTTCGATGGCGGCGCCGGATTGTGTGACCGCGACAAAAACCTTCCTGATCCTCGATGACGATTATGGGGTTTATCGCTTTCGAGCATTTGACCTCTACGCGGAGGGGCCCGCTGCCCAGATCTGGGTGCAGGCGGACTTAAGCTGGCCAAGCGGTGATCCGCGCGCAACGCCGTCCATCACCTGCGACCAGGCAACATATATGCTGGGTCAGTTCGAGAACAAGATCCAGCCGAAGGAGACCACCTTCTTTGGCCCGCCCGATTTTCTGGATGGCTCGACCTCCCTGCTGGAAGCATGGGGGTATGTGCCGCCTGATTACTATGACGATGCGGCCGGCCGCCAGATCGTGCTCGTTTCCAATGTTCGTGATGCGAACTATTACGATTACAACTATCCGATCTACATTGCCGGGTTCTATTCCGGTACTCTTGAGGCGTACTTTGGCCGCAACACCATGAGCATTGACGCATATGACTGGGCCAACCGCACCGGCCCCGTCTCGGCGCGGCCATACCTGTATGAAGGCATCTTCGCCCACGAGTATCAGCACTTGCTGCACGATGACTATGACCCGCTCGAGGAGAACTGGATCAATGAAGGCCTCGCTGACTGGGCGATGTGGCTGACCGGCTATGGCGCGGCTGTCGGTCACCTCGAGGACTTGATCGACATGCCCGAGAACTCGCTCGTGGCCTGGGGCGATCAAGGTGACCTCGAGATCCTGGCAGATTATGGCATTGCCTACCTCTATCAAGAGTTCATGTATGAGAAGTACGGCCAGGCGTTCATTCAGAATGAGTTCCATTCCACGTTACAAGGGATCGAGAGCGTGAATGCTGTCCTGGCAGGGTTGGGTGCGAGCGAAACCTTTGCAGACACCTATCACAAGTTTGCGGCGGCAATGTACACGAAGGGAGCCTTTACCCTGAAGGACCTGCGGACATTCCAGGTGGATGTTGGTCACCCTGGCAAGCCGAACCCCGAAGCTTTCGCCACACCGGGCGCACCGCCCTGGGGCGCAGACTATCTGCTGGTCTGGGGTTATGAGTCCATCGCCAATCTCAAATTCAACGGCTATCAGTTCAATCCGATCAACTGGCGATCGGATGGGAATGCGCTTTGGAGCAACACCGGCGACCTGATCGATAACTGGGCCATCTTTGAGACCACCGGCGGCGGGACCCTGACCTTCGACACGTCATACAACATCGAAGAGGCCTGGGACTTCGGCTTCGTTCAAGTCTCGACGGATGGCGGCTACACATGGGCAAGCCTTTCCAACGCCTATACCACCGCTGTCCACGACCCGGACGCGCATCCAAATATCATCATGAACCTGCCCGGCCTGACCGGCAACAGCGGCGGCTGGGTCACGATGAGCTATGATTTGAGCGCCTATGCCGGGCAGCCCATCATGATCGGCTTCCGCTACATGACCGACTGGGCCACCACGTTCGATGGCTGGTACATTGATAACGTCTATGTGGACGGCACGTTGATCTCTGACGGATCCTCCACTGACGGCTTCAAGAGCCTCAACGAAGTGCTCGGCATCTCCAACGATTACACCGTCCTGTTGATCGGTGAGCAGATCCGTGCTGGCAGACCGCGCTATGAAGTACAGACGCTCATCTCCGGTGGTTACGCGGCTGACTGGTACAGCGTCCGCAAGATGTTCAACAAGTATCGCTGGCTGGTGGTGGTTGTCATCTACGATGCGCCACAGGGCGTGACATCCTACGCCGATTACACCTTCCAGGTGGACCATCGTGGAGGTGTTCACATTAAGTAACACAAATCCACACCAATAAAAAAAACCGCGACCTCGAAAGGTCGCGGTTTTTTGTCAGCTCACTTTGTCAGTTCAGGTTCGCGGAAGTCGTAGATCCCGTCGCGGATGTGGTAGATGCGTCCACATGAGGAGCAGGTCAAACGGTCCGGTTGTGAGGCGAGCGGATGCTTTCCACATTCGGGGCATTGGAAAAAGTCAGTGTAGGTCGGATTGGCAATCCGACCAACCCGCCGCGCGCGTACAAACACCGACGGCGTGAACTGGAACCATTCTCCCGTCGGCTGGAAGAGACCATCGAGCGCGGCCAACCATTTCGTGGGGATGAGACGCTTCAGCACCCCGACGCGGAAGTGGGACACGCTGCGCTTCGCTTCCACGCGGAAAGCGGATGAGGCCAGCCAATCGAAGACCGCCCCCGGATGGAAGTCGAAGTTGAGCGCCACGAACTCGACCGGCTCGCGCGTGAACGGATTCCAATTCTGGCGGCGCAGGAGCCAGCGCAGAATGGATTTGATGTTTTTCTTGTTGGCAAACTCGAGAATGAAGATCGAATCGGATCGCAGCACCCGCGATACCTGACCGATGGCCTTGGGCGCATCGGCCATGTGGTGCAGGGTGCGGATCATGGTGGCGCCGTCGAAGAGACCGTCCACGAAGGGCAGGCGGTAGGCGTCGGCCGCGACGTAGATGTACTTCTCCGATTTGCCGAGACGTTCTTGCGCTTGCTGCAATTGCGTGCGCGAGTAATCGAGCAGCACGATGCGCTCAAAGCCGGAGTAGCGCGGTGTGTTGCGCCCTGCGCCAGCGCCGATCTCGAGCATGAGTTTTCCGCTTTTGGGCAGGAGGTGTTTCAGGGCAATGGCTTCGGCGGCATCTTCATAAGCGCGCCCGCCCTTGTCCCAGAACGAGGTTTGATAGTCGGAGCCTTCGTAATCGCAAACAGGTGTGGTCATTGGGTTTCCTTCGAGCCGTGATTATATCGTTTTTGCAGGAAACCGACCGGCGGCGCGCTCGGCCAGCGCCGTGATGGTGAGACTTGGATTCACGCCCACATTGGCAGGGACAGCCGAGCCGTCCATCACGTACAGGCCGGGGTGGCCAAAGACCTCGTGGTTCGAATCGATCACGCCGTGTTCCGTGTCCGCGGCGATGGGACAGCCGCCGAGGATGTGCGCCGTGACCGAGATGTTCAGCACGCTTTCGAGCAGGGAATTCATCGGAATTCCGTTGCTGGCTTTGGCAAAGGCCCGCGAGGCTTCGTTCGCTTCAGGGATGTATGACGGTGCGCGTTTGCCGGATGCTGTGGCCGAGCGCAATCCCGCTGGAAATCCGCCCCAGGTGAATGCAAGTTGATTGTCCGCGTTTTGCATCACCGTGAGCAGGGTGGCGCGCTTGGTCCAACTTGACCCCGTGCGCAGGGAAACAGTCGAGGCGATGGGATGCAGGATGAATTGTGCCAGCGCTTTGAGCGCGCGCTTGAACGGGTGGGTGCCGTCCACCAGCGGGGCGGAGTACAACTTCATGAACCAGTAACTGGCAGGCAGGCGGTTCTGCGTCACGTGCGTGTGATCATTGACGTAAATATCCGAGGAGATGGCTGGCCCCTTGGTGAGGTCGGCGTTCTTGTCTTTGGAGAGGATACCCGTCACCGACTCGGAGTTGGTGCGCACACGTTCGCCGAGGCGCGGGGAGAGTCGTGTCAGTCCGCGGGCGGCGCGTGAGCGGAAGAGCAGTTCGAGCGTGCCCAACACTCCAGCGGAGAGGATCACCTTCGGGGAAGTCAGAGGCGGGTACTTTTTTCCGGTCAGCGGGTTGACCATGGTCACTTCGTAGCCGCCGTCGATCTCGCGGACCACGGTCGCTTTGCGTTCGGGCAGAATTTGCGCGCCGAGTTTTTCGGCAAAGTAGAGATAATTTTTATCGAGGGTGTTCTTTGCGCCGGGCACACAGCCCGCGAGGCATGCGCCGCACTCGATGCATCCATTGCGGACGGGACCCTCGCCATTGAAAAAGGGGTCGGGCCTATTTTCGGCGCCGAAGTAAATGCCGAGCGGGACGGAGCGATGCGTGGACTCGACCCCGAGTTCGCGCGCAGCTTGCTTGAGATACTCGTCCTGCAGATGCGTGGTGGGACAGGTGGCCACGCCCAACATGCGCGAGGCCGCTTCGTAATGTGGACCCAATTCGGATTCCCAGTCGATTCCGATCTGCCCCCAGGCCGGGTCGCGGAAGAAGGCCGGCTTGGGTCGCAGCAGCAACGCCGCGTAGACGAGGCTCCCGCCGCCCACGCCCACTCCGCCCACCACATAGGCGTGACGGAAGAAGCGCTGGGTGAAGAATCCGCGCAGGCCGAGCGAGGGCAGCCAGAAGAGATGCAACGGCGAGCGGTTCGCTTTTTCGAGATCGGTCGTGCTGAGGCGGCGTCCCTGCTCGAGGACAGCCACGCGGTAACCCTTTTCGCTCAGACGCAGTGCGGCCACGCTGCCGCCGAAGCCCGAGCCGATGATGATGACGTCGTAGTCCATAATTCTTTTTAAACACAAAGGGCACAAAGTGCCACAAAGGAAAACCTGTGTTTAATTTCCTTCCTGCTTTTGGAGAATGAACGGCAGCGCAATCCCGCGCAGGCCGTTGATGTTGGGGACGGTCATGCCGAGCAGGGATGTATCGTCGATGCGGCGGAGTTCGTCCACGACGTGATTCCACGGGAATGGGGTGCTGGATGGGTAGTGGAGCGAGAGTCCCTCGCGGCCGTCGATGAGCGAAGGGACGCGCACAAGTTTCATCGGGAAGCGGGTGATGAATTTTCCAGCACGCAGGAAGAGGTTGATGGCCTCACCGTCCGCGTGGAATTCCTTCCCCCACCAGCCGCCGAAGCCAAGCGGAACCAACCCCGGCGCGGCGGTGAGTCGCAGCCAGGCGGGACCGACGAAGCTTGCATGGTATTGTCCGGGCAGGGAGGCAAGGTCCGGGGCGGTGAGGGAGGCGAAGTATTCGCG
>CAYNQA010000145.1:0-7760 GCA_964399225.1 uncultured Anaerolineaceae bacterium | reverse complement strand
CGGGGGTTGGACCTTCCATCGCATCCGGGAGCCAGACGTGCAGGGGCCACTGCGCCGACTTGCCGACCGTGCCGATAAAGAGCAGGAGGGCGATAAAGCCGGAGACCGTCATGCCAAAGTAGGTGGTATGCTCCGCCAGCATTTTCAGCGTCTCTTCCTGGAAGATCTCGCGGAAGGTCAGCGTGCCGGTGGCGGAGTAGAGATAAGCGATGCCCAACAGCATGAACACGTCGCCGATGCGGGTGGTCATGAAGGCTTTGATGGCGGCGTTGCGCGCGGAGGGCTTGCCGTACCAGAAACCGATCAGGAGGTACGAACACAGGCCCATGATCTCCCAGCCGACGAAGAGGGTCAGCAGGTTATCGGAGACCACCAGCGTGTACATGCCAAAGGCAAAGAGCGCCAGAAAGGCGAAGAAGCGCGAGTACATCGGCTCGACCGAGGGCACGACATGCTTGTGGCCATGCGCATCGGTGACCGTTGCGCCGTGCGGGGGCAGACCTTTGTGATCATGGTCGCCGGCAGGCTGGCCATAGTTGTGATAGCCGATGCTATAAAGGAAGATCATGAAGATCGTGATGGACACGAAGAACAAAACCGCCGCGCCGAGCGGATCGATCAGCACGCCGATCTGAAGCCATTCACGTCCCAGCGGAAGCCAGTTGACCGCCGATTCGAACGGATGCTCGCCGAGGTGCTCCACGCCGAGGGCGCGCACGAACACGATCATGCTCGCGATCCATGAAAGGATTGCCGCACCGACGCCAATAGAATGGCTCAACGCCTTGTTCTTATTCGTGAACAACACGATCAAGAAGAAGGCCAGCACAGGCGGCAGGGGGATTAACCAGATCAATGTCTCAGTTGCCATGTGTCCCTACCACTTCATCAAGTTAATGTCATCGGCCACCACCGTGTTACGATGGCGATAGACCGAGATCACCAGCGCCAAACCAACCGCCACCTCCGCGGCCGCAACCGCAAAGACAATGACGGCAAATACCTGCCCGTCAATGCTGACCGGGTTGAGATAGCGCCAGAACGAAACCAAATTAATATTTACGGCGTTCATCATCAGCTCCACGCTGAGCAGGATGGCAACCGCATTACGGCGCGCCAGCACACCAAACAGGCCGATGCAGAACAACGCCGCAGACAAAATGAGATACCAGGAGATCGGAATCATCTATTCCTCTCCTTTCCGTTGGAATGCAACATACACCGCACCGACGAGAGCCGCCAGCAAGAGGACCGAAGCGACTTCGAACGGCAGGACGTATGCATTGGGCGAAACCAGGGCATCAGCCAGCGACGTCACCGCATCGAACCCGACGGGGTAAGCGGGCGCCTCCATCGCGATGCCGTCCCATCCCTGCAGAAGCCAGACCAGTCCGCCGAAGGTCAGCATGGCGATCACCACCGAGAACCACCATCCGGCGTTCAAGCCCGGACCGGTCTCGGTCATCGTGCGGCGGGTGAGCATGACCGCAAAGATGAACATGATCGCGATGGCGCCGATGTAAACCACCACCTGCACCACAGCGATGAATCCCGCGTTGAGCGTGGCAAACAACACCGCCGCGCCGAACAGCGAAACGATCAACCACAACGCGGCATGGACCAGGTTCTTCGTCGTCACAACCATGAACGCCGAACCGAGGATCACTGCCGCTGTCAGAAGAAAAATGATTTGAGCAACTGTCATAGTATTCTCTCCGCTCTCCCCGCGTCTCCCCTCTCCTTGAGGAGATGGGCCGGGGGTGAGGTCGGGTGAGGACGGTTAGTGCCCCGCCTCCACAACCGGCTTCGCGCCTTCCACTTTTTCGCGTTCGCCCTTGGCGCGGCGACGCAAAATTTCCATGGTCAGCCAGCCGAAGGCCACGTTCGAGACGAACATGCCGAGGGTGTAAAACTCCGAGCCTTGCAGGAGCGCATTCATTACGGCCACGAACATCATCAACGCCAGCGAGAACGGCACCAGGAATTTCCAGTTCAGGTCCAGCATCTTGTCAATGCGGATGCGCGGCATGGTGTACTTGATCCAGCCGAAGACCCAGTAGGCAATGGTGGCCTTGACGATGAAATAGAACAGGCCAAGAACGGGATACTGGTCCACCCACGGTCCCTGCCAGCCGCCGAAGAAGAAAGCCGCAATGAAACCGCCGAAGGTGAAGGCATGCAAAAGTTCCGCCGCGTAGAACAGGCCGAACTTCATGCCCGAATATTCAATGTGGTGACCAGCGATCAACTCCGACTCGGCCTCGGTCAGGTCGAAGGGAGCGCGTCCCAGTTCGGCCAGCGCGCTGATCAGGAACACAATAAAGGCCAGCGGAGCCAGCACCACGAACCATACATCCTCCTGCGCGTGGACGATGGAATTGACTCCCATCGAACCCGAGAGGATGGTCGGGATGAGAAGCGCGATGACCATGGGGATCTCATACGAGATCATCACAGCCACCTGGCGGAACGAACCGAGCAGGGCATACTTGTTGTTCGAAGACCAGCCCGCCATGATGATCGAAAGCGTGCCAAGCGCGCCCACACCGATCAGGTACAGCACGCCCACGTTCAGGTCGAGACCGAGGAAACTGGTCACGGGCAGGACTGCCCACAACAGCAGCACCGACATCATCATCAGCACCGGCGCGAGGTTGTACACGATCTTGTCCACGCCGGTCGGGTAGATGTTTTCTTTGATGATGAGTTTGATGATGTCCGCGAACGGCTGGATCAGGCCGAACGGTCCAAGGCGATTCGGGCCGAGGCGGTCCTGGAAGCGCGCCACGATCTTGCGCTCCAGCCAGACGAGGAAGATGTCGAGCACCATCACCAGCGTGATGAGCACGAGGATGCCGATGAACGCGGTTAAAACACGCGCGGGATCCACATCCATGCCCCAGCCGGTGAACACGCCCGTCAACCAGTCGTCCAAAAACTTTACGGGGTTGCTCCAAAAGTCCATGCGTTGCTCCTATTACACAAAGAAAAGGCTGAAAAGAATACAACTCCTTTCAGCCTTTCGGATTTTCTATTTAAGTCCTACGCCCACTCCAACATGCCTTTGCGCCAGGCATAGATGAGTCCCACCACCAGGATGCCGATGAAGATGATGCCCTCCACCACGGCAAACAGGCCGAGCTTATTCAATGAAATAGCCCAGGGGAACAGGAACACAACCTCCACGTCGAAGACGAGAAAGACCAGCGCGAAAATATAGTACTGGGCCTTGAACTGAACCCAGTTATCGCCTACAGTTTCGATGCCGCATTCGTACGTGCTTTCCTTGATGGGGTTGGTCTTTCGCGGAGACAGGATTGCCGCCACGATGATCGCCGCCGCAGGGATGAGCGCCCCCACGATCAGGAACAAACCGATGGTCGTCCATTCGCTTTGCATGCTCGCTCCATGATTAAAAAAGTCGGTCAAAATCGGATTTTGACGATTGAGATTGTACCATGAAGCGCAATCGAACCCTATGAAAGCATGTCAATTTTTAGGGTGATGATAGTCATATTTTTTCGCCCCCACCCCCACCTGCCTCCCCGATGAAATTTAGATTTTTACCGCGAAGCGCGCAAAGAACGCGAAGCCTTTTAAGAGACCCTTGGCGCCCTTTGCGGGCTTTTGCGGTTCATTTTTCAGGGGCTACGAACGTTTCCTCCACGCCCAAAACCCCAGCATGAGACCGGCCAACGCGCCGATGACCCCGGTCAGCCTGGCCTCAGACCCCGTCCGCTTCCACATGGACCCAGAGCGGATGCTTACCTGCTGGACCGATACCGGTACCTGAATCTCCTCCCCACCCCCCTTCGGGACAAATCGCACATACACCCACAGATCGCCTCGCACCTCCCCCTCCTCGCGCGGACGGATCTCCCAATAAAACGTCGCCGTCCCCCCCGGTGACAATGTCGTGCTGACCAAATCCGCCGGGCGCACCTCCGCAAACGGCAGGTCAAGTCTCGCCTCGGCGATAACGTTGTACTGCTCGAAGGCCAAAGCCTCTGCTGCGCCATCCGCCGTGGACAAACTCAACTCCGCCACCGCCGAATCCCCCGCGCGGATGAACTCCGGCACCTTCAGCATCAGCGACCTCTCCCCCGGCAGGGACGGTCCGCCCGCGGGGAATTGAATCGCCACGGTCCGAGTCTCCATTCGCGGCGGCCAGAAGCCCCAGAGGAGGAGAGGGATGGAAATGAATAAAACACCTATGGAAAGAACAAAAACAATTCTTCTTTTCAATTATTTCTCTGTCTACTGGCGCTATGGCCAGATTATCTTTAGAAACTGAACTGTATGATTCAAGAAAGAAAATCCCAAAATAATCATCAACAGACCCATTCGCGAAATAAACCGTGGGTTCTCTCGAAGGTTCATATTTTCCACTTTTTCTCTAGCGACCGAACTGTATAGCATAAAAATAAATGCATCTGCGCCAAAACTGGAGATCCTCTTACGAACCAGATTCACCCACGCTGCATACAGGAACAATAACGAACAAACGATGTCAAAGTAAAAGAAAGAGATATCGAAAGAAGTGACCATTGCACCATAATCCTTTATCAAAAAAGTCTTCAATTCGAGTTTGACCGGTCTCCCCAATGTTTTGGTAGCCATGCATATATGATAAATCCTTGAAATACAGAAAATGCCAAGGTTCCTAAAAGTATCCAATTCTCGCGGACCCCAATCCAAAGTATTAATCCTACGATCATGATGGAAAAACTCAGAAGAAGTGGGACGATAATTTTAAGTCTCCATTTTTTTCGAATAGCAACTGTAAGAATAAGCGCACACAACGTTGTAGGCACAACCAAAATTCCAATAAGCAACAACCAAGCATTCTCGCTCATGTGTTTCTCCTCGTTAAATCAAAATTGAATAATCCGTGCGAAAAGATTGCTCGGTATGGAACCTTGTCCCCGCCGAGGCTTGACCGAAGGTCTCCCGTTCATCTTTCATTCCTTCCCTCGCCAGTGATACTCCACATCCGGCTCGGACTCGGGCGCGGGGCTGATGCCGAACTTCTCGGCGACAAATCCATTCTTCTCGTAGAACGCGCGTCCGTTCGTGTTGATCTGCAACGTGAATAACCAAACATGCTCGGGGGATGAACGCTTGGCGAAGTCTAGCAGTTCCCTGCCTAGTCCGTGGCGCTGAAAATCGGGATGAATGTAGAGTTGATCCACAAAGTCACCGGCGATGGCCATGAAGCCGGCCACCTGCCCATCCACATCCATGACCCAGACATCGTTGTTCTGCAGGATCACATTTCGGAAGTAATTGCAGTCTTCCTCGAAAGTATGTCCCTTCTCGCGCTGAAAATCGGGAAACGCCACCTCTCTGGCTACACGCCAGAGACGAGTGACCGCATCGAAATCGTTTTCGGTATACGCGCGGATCAAGGCAGGATGTCCTTCTTCACCATCCACGCATGAACTTCATAGACCAAACGTCCCACCTGCACCATCGGGTCCGTTTCAAGCAAATCTTCGGCCTCTTTCATTGTCTCGGTCTTTAGCACGCCGATGCCGCGAATCTCGCCGCTGACCGCGAATGAGTCCAGCAGTGGGCCGTTCAGCACCAGCTTGCCCATCTCGCCGAGGCGCTTCAAGTTGGCAATGTGTTTTTCCTGCAACGCATCCACTTCGGGCGACGGTTCGGCTGTCCAGGTCGGCCCCTTTTTAAAGAGGTAAATGTGATAGATCGTCATGTTCATCGAAGCGGCGATCTCACGGGCTTCTTTTTCATCGTAGGACATGGAAACCTCCGGGTACAATAAGCAAAAAGGAGTGCGGTCTTTAGGCCGCGAGCAGGCTAAAGCCTGCACTCCGCAAACGCAATTGTACATGAAACTCACCCCTCGACATTCCCCCGCCGCAAACGTGAAGCCCATCCAGAACGGCTGGCGGCTGGAAATTCCGGCCGGAGAAACTTCCGCGTATCGGCTGGCACAGTTGGATGATTACGGGAAGCTTCCGCGCCATCGCTTCCCCTCGCGTCCGCCCGTGACGATGAGCCTGCGTGCCCGCGCCTCGAGCGGACTCATCCCCGGCACGTGGGGCTTTGGCTTGTGGAACGATCCGTTCGGATTCTCACTCGGCTTCGGCGGGAGTCCGTTGCGCCTGCCCGCACTGCCAAATGCGCTCTGGTTCTTCCATGCCTCGGACGAAAATTGGTTGTCGTTTTCAGAACAGCCTGGCAATGGGTTCCTTGCGCAGTCTTTTCGATCTCCGCTATTCGATATTCGACTCTTCTTGACCGCGCTTGCTCTCCCCTTCTCGCGCAAAGCCGCACGCAGACAGTTGAGTCGCGTCATCCGCGAGGACGGGGTCCGTGTGCAGGCCGACCCGGCCGGATGGCACCTCTACCGCCTCGAGTGGAGTCTGAAGCGGGTGGTCTGCGAGGTGGATAATGTGCGGGTGCTGGAAACGTCCGTGAGTCCGCGCGGGCCGCTGGGAGTCGTCATCTGGATCGATAATCAGTTTGCGGCGTTCCCCCCGCAGGGAAACATAACCGCCGGCACCCTGACGGGCCCGGCGGCTTGGATCGAGATCGCTGATCTGGAAATTCAAACTACATCGTGATCCGCAGATTTCGCTGATTACACAGATTTTGTTTTTAAAAGAAAATCTGCGGATTTTTTTACATCGGCCAGTAGCGGGTGACGAACTCTGCGGTGAATGGAATCACACGGATGACCGTGTCGAGGATCAGGCCGAGGATGAGCAGGCCGCCGAAAAGGCGGTTGTGATAGAAGGCAAAGCCCGAGAACCAGGTAGGCCAACCTGGCCACTCTTTGGGCGGCTCGGATGGGCGCGGCTTGCTGAGCACACCAATGACCAAGAGGGCACGCTTGCCCGCGAAGAAGACGATCAGCATGAGCGGGGTGAAGTAGTGCGCGATCACCAGATAGAGGATGACCGCATAAATACCAACGACCGCGACCTGATTGGTGAGGCGGGCAAACTTTTCGCCCACGCGGACAGGGAAGGTACCTACGCCCTTCTTTCGATCGTCGTCGCTCTTGTCAATGTGCTTGCCGATGTTGATACTCGCCACGCTCAAACCGAACGGGATGCCGGCCAGCGCCACGTAACCAAGGTTGGCGGGAACTTCCACGCCGCTGCCGAGCGCCAGCACAAAATACACACCTGCGATCATGATCGGTCCCCAGATCAGGAAGATCGAGAACTCGCCGAGCGCCCAATACTTGAGCGGCCAGGTGTAGAACAACAACACCAGCGCGCCAAAAATGAACAGGCCAATTGCGTACGGGTTAAAGCCGCTGTAGATCAGCGCATAAATACCGCCGATCGTGGCAAGGATACCGCTGGCAATGAACCACTGGATCTGCTGTGACTTGTTCCAGAACCCCTGCACAAGCGGATGCACGCCATATTGCGTGCGGAAGTAGTTTTCCTTATCCACGCCGCGGCTGTAATCGGTGTAATCGTTCAAGAGGTTGTTCGTACCATGAGCGATGAACAGGCTGAGGGTGAGCACAAGGAACGGCCCCCAAGAAAAATACCCGTCGCGCCAGGCCAGCAAACCCGCAATGACACACGAATAAACGGTCACCAGCGTCACTGCGGAACGCGTGGCGATCAACCATTTCGAGACGACATCGAGCGCGTCCCATTCTTCCTTCTTGTCCATTTTGACAAGCTGCCAGATGGCGGTACGCCACATGGAAAAATTGATTTTCATAACTCTCTCCTTGAGTTTTGATTGTGGCAAATTATACAACCAATCAA
>CAYNQA010000144.1:0-7877 GCA_964399225.1 uncultured Anaerolineaceae bacterium | reverse complement strand
CTGGTGGATATCTCCTTCCCCGCAATGAAAGAGACCGAGCGCGGGACGTTCGTGAAGATCGCCCTGCGCCGCGCACAAGCCATCTCGGTGGTCAACGCCGCGGTCATTCTGGACACTTCGACTTCGCTCAGTGCAGGCCTCCGGGCGGATACTGTCCATTCGGCTTCGATCACGCTCGGAGCGGTCACGCCCATCATTGCGCACGCAACCGAAGCAGAGAAATTCCTGGCAGGAAAACCGCTCAGCGACGAAGTGCTGAACGAAGCCGCCAAACTGGCCGTGCAAGCCAGCCGCCCCATTGACGATATCCGCGCATCGGCGGCGTACCGCAAAGAAATGGTCCGCGTGGCAGTGCTGCGAGGGCTGAGGTCCATCCGCGAGGGGACGGAACGCGAGGGCATGCCCGCTCAACCCGTCGTGTTGGGAAGCGGGGAGCCAGCAAAGGCGGAAAGTCGCGAGTTCCCCAAGTCACCCATCCAGGCTGTCGTCAACGGAAAGCCCGTCACTTTCACCAGCGGACACGAAAAGACTCTCCTGCGCTTGCTGCGCGAGGAAGGCTTGTTGATCGGTACGAAAGAAGGCTGCGCCGAGGGCGAGTGCGGTGCCTGCACCGTGTTCCTCGATGGCAAGGCCGTGATGGCCTGTCTCGTCCCTGGGCCGCGCGCGCATGGGGCAGTGATCACCACAGTGGAGGGGCTGGCCGTAGAGGGAAATCTGCACCCGGTACAGGCAGCCTTTATCGAGCATGGCGCTGTCCAGTGCGGATATTGCACGCCGGGCTTTTTGATGTCTGGCGCAAAATTGCTCGAGGAGCGGCCGCACCCCACGCGCAACGAGATCGAGCAGGCGTTTAGCGGTAATTTATGCCGGTGCACCGGCTACTACAAGATCATCGAGGCCGTAGAAGCGGCCGGCAGGAGTTAATCATGTCGAAGTATGGTTCCTTTAGAAAAGTGATCCCCCCTAAAAGTTATGAACCGCACCCCATCTGGCGCGGGATCGGTTGTTTCATCATATTGATCCTGCCGATCATGTCGTACGCCATCAGCGTGCTGGTGGTGCAGTATGCGGTCGAACAGGGCATTCGGCTGCCCGATGGCCTGGCGGGTTACCCTGTTATGCCCGATGTTCTTTTCCGTGTGCCCGGGCTGGTGGACCTGCTTTTCTGGATCCAGAGCCAGAACAACCTGTATGCCTACCTGCTTGTAGCGTTCTTTTGCATCGTCATTTTGGGAGGTGTGTTCACATTCGTGTACGCCCTCATGTACCGTGTGAGCGGCCCCTCTCCCTATTCCCAGTTCGACGCTCCGCCGCCGAACGTGAAGGTAAAAAAATACCGACGGTAAATCCATGACAACCAAATCCATTGGACTGTCCATTCCGCGCATCGATGCGCGCGGAAAAGTGACCGGTGAAACGCTCTACTCCGGCGATTTGAACATGCCGGGGTTGCTGCATATGAAAATGTTGTTCGCTGAACGGCCGCACGCGCGGATCAAGTCCATTCGCACACAGGCGGCCGAAGCGGCTCCGGGTGTGGTGGCCGTGTTCACATCGAAGGATGTGCCCGTCAACGAATACGGACTCCAGATCCAGGATCAGCCCGTGCTGTGCGGACCGGGTCCGACTCCCCCGCAGGGGGTTGCCCCGGACATTGTCCGCTTCGAGGGTGACCAGGTGGCGGCTGTGGTGGCGAAAAGCGAAGCGGAAGCCGCCGCGGCCGTGAAATTGATCGAGGTCGATTACGAAGACCTGCCCCCGGTCTTTGACCCCGTTGAGGGGATGAAACCTGGCGCGCCGCAACTGCATCCCGAGCGTGACGAGACGAATATCTGCGTGCATTACAAGATCCGCAAAGGCGATGTCGTCGATGGCTTTGCGAAAGCGGATGTGATCGTGGAAGGCGAATACAAGACGCCGTATCAAGAGCACGCCTATCTCCAACCCGAGGCGGGACTGGCCTACATTGACGAGCAAGGCCGTGTCACTGTGGTTGCGGGCGGCCAGTGGACCCACACCGACGTGCGTGAGATCGGTCACTGCCTGGCGCTGCCCGAGGAGCAGGTGCGCGTGATCTACCCGGCCATCGGCGGCGCATTTGGCGGACGCGAAGATATGTCGGTGCAGATCGTGCTGGCGCTGGCCGCGTGGAAGTTGAAACAGCCGGTGCGCATCATCTGGTCGCGAAGAGAATCGATCATCGGGCATGGCAAGCGACACCCTTCCACGCTCAAGGCAAAATGGGGCGCCACCAAAGACGGCAAACTGGTTGCCGCCGAGATCGAAATGATCGCAGACGGCGGCGCGTACATGTACACATCGAACAAGGTGCTTGGCAATTCGGCCATCACTTGTACCGGTCCGTATTTCATCCCGCACGTCAAAGCGGATGTGTATGGCGTGTACACCAACAACGTCCCGACGGCGGCGTTCCGTGGATTCGGCGCGCCGCAGGCCTTGTTCATGGCCGAATCACAGATGAATAAACTGGCCGAAAAACTCGGCATGGATCCGCTCGAACTGCGCCTGAAGAATGCACTGAAAGAAGGCGATACGCTCGCGGTGGGCACACCCGCTCCGCTACCAGTGACCAGCACCAAAGTCATGAACGAAGCGGCGACAGCCTTCGGCTGGACGATGAACCGCGGACCACAGACCATCGATGGTCGATCGTCAATCGTCCGCGGTCGCGGGTTTGCAGCGGGCTTCAAGAACATTGGCTTTAGTTTTGGCTATCAAGAAAATTGCTGGGCCAAGGTGGAGATCCACGGCAATGGCAGGATCGAAAAAGTGGTTGTCTATCACGCGGGCGCAGAGGTGGGCCAGGGCACGCATACCGTGATGGCGCAGATGGCAGCGCATGCCGTGGGCGTGAGCGTGGACCTGGTGGAAATGCACACCATGGACACATCCTTCACCGGCAACTCCGGCTCGGTTTCCGCCTCACGCATGACGTTCATGGCGGGCAACTCGATCAAGGGTGCAGCCGAAGCGGCACTGAAAAAATGGGAAGGCGAGGAACGCCCCGCGATCGCGGAATACAAATATCTCGCGCCAAAGACCACGCCTTTCGAAAAAGAGACCGGCCGTGCAATGCCTAACTTTGCGTACGCCTACGTGGCACAAGCCGCCGAAGTGGAAGTGGACACCGAGACCGGCCACGTGCGCGTGATCCGCATTGTCTCTGCCGATGATGTGGGCAAGGCGATCAACCCCGCCCTCACGGTGGGACAGATCGAAGGCGCGGTGGTGCAGGCGCAGGGCTACACCATAATGGAAGACCTGAAGGTGAAGAACGGCCGCATCCTGACAGATCAACTCAGCACCTACCTCATTCCCACCATCCACGACATTCCAGAAAAGGTTGAGGCGGTGCTTGTTGAAGAGGCCGACCCGAACGGACCCTGGGGTGCGCGCGGGGTTGGTGAACCGCCCTTCCTGCCGACCGCACCAGCCATTATCGCCGCCGTCCACGACGCGACCGGGGTGTGGATCGATGAGTTCCCGCTCACACCGGAACGCGTGCTGAAGGCGCTCGGAAAAATCTGATCTTTTGCAGGGACGGGCGGATGTCCGTCCCTGCATCCTCGCATGTCCTTCCCCTATCTCTCCGAAACCGAAGATTTGACCGACTCCATCCGCGCACGCGTGGATGGGTCGTTCATTCGCCTGCCCGACGGGATCTGTCACTACGAATTCTCCCCTTCGCTTTCAGGGAAGGAGCCGGGGAATAGGTTGGTTGTCCTCATCCACGGATTCTCCGTCCCGTATTACATCTGGGACCCAACATTCGATTTCCTCTCCCGTTCCGGCTTTCGCGCCTTGCGCTTTGACCTGTTCGGGCGAGGCTATTCAGACCGTCCGCGGGCGAACTATGACACGAGTTTCTTTGTGCGCCAATTGCGCGACTTGCTCGATGCGTTGAACATCAAAGAGTCGATCTATCTTGTCGGGCTTTCCATGGGCGGTGCGGTAGCCGTCAACTTCACGGATCTATTCCCGGAGCGCGTGGCAAAACTCATCCTTGTTGACCCGGCTGGGGCGAAAGCGATCCAACTTTCGGCCTTGGGACGACTCGTCAACGTCCCCGGACTGGCTGAGGTATTCTTCGGGTTGATGGGTGACGGCAATTTGCTCAAAGGGCTGGCTGAAGATTTCTTTGATCCGAAATTAGTGGAACACTTCATCGAGCGCTATCGTCCGCAGATGAAATTCAAAGGCTTCAAGCGTTCATTGATCTCGACCCTGCGCAACAACGCGCTGGGCGACCATAGCGAAGCGTATCGCCGCGTTGGCGCGCTCCACAAACCGACCTTGATATTCTGGGGGCGCAGCGACACGACCGTTCCATTCGAACACAGTGCATTGGTCACCGATTTCATTCCGCACGCCGAATTCCACGCCATCGATGGAGCGGGTCACATCCCGCATTACGAGAAGCCCGATGTGGTCAATCCGCTTTTACTGGAGTTTCTCAACCGATGAACAAACAAGACATTCTTCTCCTTTACCGATACAATGCATGGGCCAATACCCGTATTTTGAATGCCGCTGAAAAAGTGAGCGAAGCACAGTTCACTGCACCCGCCAGCTATCCACACGGCGGACTGCGCGGCACCCTTGTCCATGCCCTGTTTGCCGAATGGATCTGGCGCATCCGCTGGGAGGGCGAATCCCCGTCGCATAAATTTTCGGAGGCAGATTACCCCAACCTCGCCTCCCTGCGCGGCCGCTGGGCGCAGGAGGACGCACATCTTTCCAACTTCTTAGAGACAGTCACCGAAGAGCGCCTCAACGGTCCGCTGGAATACAAAACCACCAAGGGCATCATCATGCGCGAACCGCTCTTGTGGCCGGTTATGGTCCATGTAGTGAATCATGGCACCCAACACCGCAGTGAAGCCGCCGCCCTGCTCACCGAACTCGGTCATTCACCCGGTGATATCGACCTGATCATATTTCTGCGCGAACAAACATAGTGCAGGCTGCGTTCCCTTTCATATGAAAAAACTATTTGATTCCATCTACTCCGTCCGTTATCGCCTCTTTCTGTTTACCCTGTTAGGCGGCGCTACTCTGATGTCGCTGCTCTTGTATCGCTTCCGCGAGGTATGGTTCGATCGCAGCGGATACACCTTCCTGATCTGGAACCTTTTCCTCGCATGGATTCCGCTCGGACTCGCTTATGCCGCCTGGATCATGGCGTCCAGTCATCGCCTTCGGATTTTAGCCGTTACGGTCACGGCATTTCTCTGGCTGATTTTCTTCCCCAATGCGCCCTACATTCTGAGCGACTTGCAACATCTCGGCGAACCAAGCGGCATCGCCCCGATCTGGTTCGACGCCATCCTCATCATCTGGTTTGCATTGACCGGTCTCTTCCTTGGGGTGATCTCACTCTATCTCATGCACGAGATCGTGCATCGCGAATTTGGCCGCGTTGTTGGCTGGGTCTTTGTCTTCACCGCGTCCTTCCTCAGCGGTCTGGGAATCTACATTGGCAGATTTTTACGCTGGAATTCATGGGACCTGCTCCAACAGCCCGGCGACATTTTCTACGAAATCGTTCAAGGTAATTCCAACTCCATCCTGCTGACCATCGGCGTGACAGGGGCATTTGGTGCGCTCTTCCTCTTCGTTTACCTGACGCTTTACACCTTCGGCCACCTGCTCCGCGACGACCAGGAGAAACGACCGCAATGACCGCTCGCCTCATCCTCCTCCGGGGCGGCGGCGACCTCGCCAGCGGGGTTGCCCTCCGTCTTTTCCGCGCAGGCTTCAAAGTGGTCATCGCCGAATTGCCCCGCCCTCTGGCTGTACGGCGTCTCGCTTCGTTCTGCGAAGCCGTCTACGAAGGGACAACCACCGTCGAAGGCGTAACCGCCCGCCGCGTCACGCCAGACCGAATCGAAGAGACGCTCTCCCGCCGCGAAATCCCAGTCCTCATTGATCCAAACGCCGACCTATTACCAATTACCAATTACGAAATTGTCATAGACGCCCGCCTCCTCAAATCGCCTCCTGACCCTCTCCCCATCCGTGCTCCCCTCCACATCGGCCTCGGGCCCGGCTTCACTGCTCCGCTCAACTGTGACGCCGTCATCGAAACCCAGCGCGGACATCACCTCGGCCGCGTCTACTGGAACGGGTCCGCAGCGCCCGACAGCCAACAGCCCGAAGGCGATCCGCGCCGTGTGCTGCGTGCCATGGAAGACGGCACACTGATCACCCTCGTGAACATCGGTGACCATGTGGAGGCGAATCAACTCGTGGCAGAGATCGCACGCAACGAGTCTCGGATACAGATACACACGCCCCTTACTGGCGTAATTCGTGGACTGCTCCGCAACGGCACAGAAGTAACCCGCGGTCTCAAGCTTGGCGACGTGGATCCGCGCAACGATCCAAGCTACTGCCGCCTCGTCTCGGACAAAGCTCTTGCCATCGGCGGTGGTGTCCTTGAAGCGATCCTCGCCCACCAATCAAAGAATGGCGAATAATCAAAACACTTCACGCCTCACACTCCTCAAAACTGCTAACTGATTACCGATCACTCTCCCCCTCATGCCCCTGCTCCCCGCCCTCATCCTCTTCCTCGGCGCATTCACCCAAAGCATGACCGGGTTTGGCAGTGCCCTGGTCGCCATGTCGGTTCTACCGTCTTTGCTTGGGCTGCCGATCGCAACACCGTTGGTCGCGGCCACCGGGCTGGTTCTTGAAACCCTGCTCACCCTGCGCTATCGTCAATCTCTGCGGTTGGATGCCATCTGGCGTTTGCTCATCGCCGCATTGGTCGCTACGCCGCTCGGGGTGATCCTGATCCGCAATGTGGATGAGGGCATTGCGCTCTTCATTCTCGGCTTGCTCCTTGTCGCCTATTCGCTATACGCCTTGATCGGTTTCCGCCTGCCATCGCTGACTCATCCCATCTGGGCCTGGCTGACCGGCGCGCTCAGCGGTCTGCTTGGCGGCGCGTATAACACTGCAGGGCCGCCTGTGGTGGTGTACGGTAATTGCCGTGCCTGGGATGCCGCGCAATTCAAAAGCAACCTATCCAGTTTTTTTGTCATCAACAGTTTATTCGTCACCGCCACTCACATTGCAGGCGGCAGTTTTACCCCCGAAGTGACCCGTACCATCCTGCTCTGTCTGCCGGCTACTGTGCTGGGCTTTCTCCTCGGTCAATCCATGGATAAATGGATCGACCCGCAACGTTTCCGTCAGATCGTGTTGGTCTTACTGATCGCGCTTGGACTCAGGCTGATGCTCGGCTGAATCGCGTGTCGCTTTTCTCTCCATGAATCCAGCCCAAAGCAAAAGTCCGCCTGAGAGGGCTAATGGCAGGATCATAATGAAAAGCGGCGCGGTATTATTTTGCCGTCCAAGCATTGCAGGCAGATACCGCAGGGAATTGAGCACAGCACCAACCAGGAACAACCCGCCGCCCCATAGCGGACGCCTCCAACCGAGCGCTATCACCAATACAACGAACAGCACTGGGATGAAATGCCCGGCCCCGCTCCAATCCCCTCCAGCCATCTCTCCAATTCCAAACAGAAGCAGCACCAGCGTCATCAATCCCAACGGGATTAGCGCAACGAACTTCAAGATTTTGGAGTTCATCATCCACCAGCCTTTCCAAATTAAATATAAGGCGAATACACTCAAGTTTCAACGCCCAATACCAATGATCGGGAGGGTAAAATCAAAGCATGGATCTATTGCACGCCCTGCGAATGAATAAAAACTCCCGGGAACACCGCATCGCATTTGTGGGAGCAGGAGGGAAAACAACCGCCCTCTTCCAATTGGCACGCCAGCTATCTGGGCCTGTCCTTGTCACATCAAGCACCCATTTTGGCCAATGGCAGATTCCC
>CAYNQA010000143.1:0-7920 GCA_964399225.1 uncultured Anaerolineaceae bacterium | reverse complement strand
GACAGGCGAGATCCGCGATCTCACTCCCAACGTGGACTTCGCCATCCAGCCCAGTTACGCCTGGTCGCCGGATAGCAAGCAGATCGCCTACCTGGCCGACAAGGAAGGCAACTTCGACCTCTACGTTATTAACGTTGACGGGACAGACGACCGCCTCCTCCTCCGCCCGGGCGGGCCGGCCAGTTTCGTGCGTTGGTCTCCCGCCGGGACGCACATCGCAGTCACCGCCGAAAAAGAGTGGCAGACCGATGGCACGTTCATCGTCCCCGTGGATGGGAGTCCCGCGCGGCGAATCGGAGGGGATGAGAATCCGATTGACGTGTGGCAGCCAGCCTGGTCAGCGGATGGAACGCGCGTGGTGTTCTCATCCAATTCGAGCGGCTGGTTCCAGATCGGCGTTTATCATCTTGCCGATGCGCACATCGAATGGTTGACGTCTGACCCTGGCGACAAATTCAACCCGGCCTGGTCGCCGGACGGGAATCACATCGCCTGGGTGCGCAGTGACGGGGCAACCGCCTGGGTGGAGATCCGGACCGGCGAGGGCACCCCGCAGCGCGTCGAGATGGAAGCGGGGTTTGCGCATTGGCCAATATTTTCCCCGAGCAGCGAGTCGCTGGTGTTCATCCACGAATCGCCGCGCAATCCGATGAATCTGTGGCGCATATCTCTCGCCAACCGTCGCGCCGCTCCCCTGACCGACCTGCTCCCGTCGGAATTGAAGTCGGCCGCATTTGTGATGCCCGAGGCGGTGACATATCCAAGCCTGGACGGTACGCCGATTCCCGCGATCCTTTACAAGCCAGCGAATGCCGGGCCGCACAGCCCAGGCGTCGTGCTGATCCACGGCGGGCCAACATGGCACATTGGCTATTACTGGAATCCGATCATGTCGTACTATGCCTCGCGCGGCTGGACCGTGATCGCGCCAAACTACCGAGGCTCCACCGGGTACGGGCGGGAGTGGCAGGTGTCGAACCGCTACGAAATGGGCCGTCTCGACTCGGATGATTGCGCGGCGGCAGCCAATTATCTTGCCGAACAAAAACTCGCCGACCCCAAAAAAATAGCGGTCACGGGCCGCAGTCATGGCGGCTACCTGACGATGACGTGCCTGACGCGCAACCCGGAATTGTTTGCCGTAGGCTCGGCGGTTGTCCCATTTTTGAATTGGTTCACCGGCCATGAGAACTCGCGCGAGGACCTCCAATTCTGGGACATCCACAACATGGGCGACCCACTGGAGAACCACGCTCTCTGGCACGAACGCTCCCCCTTCTTTTATCTCGACCAGGTGCGCGCGCCCGTGCAACTGATCGCGGGAGCAAATGACATGCGTTGCCCGCCCTCGGAAGCCGTCAGCGCCCACGAGAAATTACAGGAGCATGGGATCATGAGCGAGCTGATCGTTTATGAAGACGAAGGCCACGGGTTCCTCAAGATCGAGAATGTGATCGACTCCGATATTAGGCGCGCGGAATTTCTTTCGAACGTGCTGGATCATCCACAGACACATAAAGGTGCCAAATGAAGTTTGAACTGCTTTCCGCCGAATCGGTCGAGCATATCCATCGCGCCACACTGCGCATCCTGGCAGAGACCGGCGTGTCCATCAAACATGTTGGCGCGCGCGATTTGCTTACCGCCCACGGCGCGCGCATCGAAAAAGAGCGCATCCTGATCCCGCCCGAGCTGGTGGAAAAATGTATCGCCGACGCGGGCAAGCGCATCACGATCCGCGGGCGCGGAGGCATGACCAAAACTCTCGGCGACGGCAATCTCTACTTCCACAATCTCGGCGGCGCCCGTGACGTGATCGAGACAGACACCGGCAACAAACACTATGCCACCGTGCAAGACTTGATCGACTCCACCCGCCTGCTCGACGCGCTCGAAAACTGCCACACCGTCACACCGTTCTTCACTCCGCAAGATGTGCCCGGCGACTTGATGTCGCTGGCCATGTATCGTCACGCCATCCCGCACACCACCAAACCACTGCAAGGCCCCGGCGTGCAATATCCCGCCGAGACGCGCGCCGCCGTCCGCATGGCCGAAGTGCTTGGCAAACCCGACGAAGTCCTCACCCTCGCCGTCTCCCCGGTCAGCCCGCTGACTCTGCCCGACCACGAAGTGGACGCCATCTTCGAGATCGCACGTCTCGGCATCGCGTTCGGCGCGCTGCCCTGCCCCACCGCAGGCGCGACCTCGCCCATGTCCATTGCGGGTTCGCTCGCGCAGCAAAACGCCGAATCGTTGATGTGCCTAATCCTCACACAATTGGTCCGCCCCGGTTTACCGATCGTCTACTGCGGACGTCTCGCCATGATGGAAGCCCGTACCGGCATCTCGATCTGGGGCGGCGTGGAACTCGCCCTCGCCTCCGCCGCGACGGTGGAACTGGGTCACCGCTACGGATTCCCGGTCAATGTCTATGGCTTTTCCACCAATGCCCACGGCCTCGACCTGCAAAACGGATTCGAGCGCGCCAACAACGCCATGATCCCCGCCCTGGCCGGAGCGGACGAACTCTCCGGCATCGGCGAGATGGAAGCGGGTGTGAGCGGCTCGTTCGCCCAAATGGTTGCGGACAATGAGTTTGCCGGTTCTGTCCTGCGCGCCAAACGCGGGTTCGATGTCACCGAAGAATCGCTGGCAGTGGAGTTGTTCAGCCCGGTCATGGACGGATCGCGCAACTTCCTTGGCCAGAAACACACCATGAAATACCTCAAGGCTGGCGAAGTCCTGCTCACCAAGTTGCAGGAGCGCGGCACCTGGGAAACCTGGGAGCGCGCCGGCAAACCCGAATTCTCCCGCCGTGTCCACGATGAGGCCCAGCGCATTTTACGCGAACACAAGGTCGAACCGCTTGAAGCTGCGCAGGAAAAGGAATTGGATAAAATCTTATCGGCAGCAGAAGAAGAGATGAAGCAGAAATAGGGTCAATGGTGTGCAGGCTTCGCGAAGCACCCTGTGGGTCAGCCTGCGCATGATCCATATTCATAGAGGTATGATGCTCAAACAATCCAACGCAATCTCGGAAGAACTGATCGAATGGCGGCGTGACTTTCACCAGCACCCCGAATTGGGCTTTGACGTCCATCGCACTGCGGGCAAAGTCGCGGACGAACTCGAAAAGATGGGCTATCGCGTTCAGCGCGGAGTCGGCAAGACCGGCGTGGTGGCTGAGATCGGCGAGGGCAGTCCGTGCATCGCCATCCGCGCGGATATGGACGCCCTGCCCATCGAGGAACAGAACACGACCGATTATGTATCGCAGGTCAAAGGCAAGATGCACGCCTGCGGACATGACTCGCATACAGCCATGGCACTTGGTGCCGCATTGCTGTTGACGAAGGAAAAATTCAACGGCCGTGTGCGATTCCTTTTCCAGCCATCCGAAGAGGTCGCGGACGAGGAAGGCCAGAGCGGCGCGATGCGCATGGCCGCTGAAGGCTGCATGAATGGCGTGGATTATGTCATTGCCCAGCACGTAGACCCAACATCCCCCGTCGGCACCATCGCGATCGAGTCCGGTCCCGCCTCTGGCGGCGTGGACTCGTGGTTCGCCACCATTCGCGGCGTGGGCGGGCATGGTGCCTATCCGCATAAAACGATCGACCCCTTTTATCTGTCTGCGCATGTGATCATTGCATTGAACGCCATCATCTCGCGCCGCATCGACCCGTTCGCCCCGGCTGTGGTGAGCATCGGCTCGATCCAGGGCGGGTTCACGGAAAATGTGATTCCCGAGAGCATCCGCATCACCGGCACATTGCGGTATGCCCGTCTCGAAGACCACATGGCGATCCGCACCGAGATCCAGCGCGCCTTCGAAGTGGCACGCACCCTCGGCGGCGACTACGAGATCAAGTTCGAATACGGCGGACCGCCGATGATCAACGATGAATACGTCTCCGAGATGATCGGCAAAGTTGGCGCGGATCTGCTGGGCAGGGAAAATGTCCACGCGCCGCATAAATCGCTCGGCGCGGAAGACTTTGGCGCATTCATGGAGCATGCCCCCGGCGCGATGTATACTCTGGGCACGCGCATCGAAGGCCGCCCCGAATACGCGCTCCATCATCCGCTGTTCGACCTCGATGAGCGCGCGCTACCGATCGGCACGGCTGTGCTCGTGGAAACAGCGCTGCGATTCTTGCGAAAGTAACCAATGGAGTGCAGGCTTCGCGAAGCACCCTGTGGGTCAGCCTGCGAATAGCGACTGATTGGCCGCATTCCAATTTTTTCGGAGGGCACCATGCATACTGTACTCAAAGGCAAAGGCAAGGAAGTAACCATTGGGGCGGATAAACCGTTCGTGATGATCGGGGAGAAGATCAATCCGACGGGAAACAAGAAACTCGCGGCGGCGTTGACCGAAGGCAACTACGAATTCGGCCTGACGCTCGCCAAGCGTCAACTCGCGTGGGGCGCGGAGGTGCTCGACGTCAACGTCGGCGTGCCGATGCTGGACGAGGTCAACGCGATCGGCAAACTGGTGGAACTTTTGGCCGCCAATGTGGACGTGCCGCTCTGCATCGACTCGAACAGCCCCGAAGTCCTCGCCGCAGGTCTGAACGCCGCACCGGGCAAGCCGCTGGTCAACTCGGTCAGCGCAGAGGAACGCTCGCTCAGCGCGATCCTGCCCATCGTCAAGGACCGAGGCGCGGCCGTGATCGGACTGACCATCGCCGATGGCGGAATCCCCGCCACGCCGGAGGAACGTCTCGCCATGGCGGGTCGAATCATCGAACGTGCAGGCAAGTTGGGCATCCCGCCCGAAGACATCATCATCGACCCGCTGGTGATGACGGTTGGGCATAACAGCAAAGCCGCGCTCGTCACGTTGCAGACCATTGAGTTGGTGCGCCGTGAGTACGGCGTGAATATCAATCTCGGCGCGAGCAATGTCTCGTTCGGCTTGCCGGACCGTCACACCGCCAACCAGGTCTTCCTCGCGATGGCGATCCAACTCGGCACATCCTGCTCGATCACCGACCCGATCAAACTCGGCCAAACCATCCGCGCCGCCGACCTTCTGATGGGCAAGGATGATTTCGCGATGCGCTACATCAAATATTTCCGCGCGGCAGAGAAACTGAAAGAAGCAGAAGCCGCGAAATAAAACGGTCTTTTCGTCATTGCGAGGGCATGTTGTTTGCCCGAAGCAATCGCCTCCTTATGGTCGGGAGATTGCTTCGTCGCTACACTCCTCACAATGACGGAGAAGTATCGTTTCTTTGTTTAGAGGTATTCGGTTCCTATGACAAACACTCATCACATCGACATCCAACCCATCGGCCGCCGCATCGACGTGCCGCATGGTACCAATCTGCTCGACGCCTGCCAGCAAGCGGGCATCGAGCTTGTTGCCGTGTGCGGCGGCGCGGGCGTGTGCGCCACCTGCAAGATTCGTCTCGAATCTGGGACGTTGAGCGAGATCGTCGAATCCGAGCGCGACGATTTTTCCACGGAAGAACTCGCGCGCGGAATCCGCAAAGCGTGTCAATGCGACGTGCTCAGCGACGTGCGCATCGAGATTCCCCCCGAGTCGCTCAGCGCGCCGCAACGCCTCTCCATTGAAGGCAAAGAAGAAGCGTTCAAATGGGTCGAAGGCGTCGTCCGTGCCGTGGATGTGGAAGTCCCGCCCGCATCGCTGGAAGACTTGCGCCCCGATACGACGCGCGTGATACAGGATGCGCGCCAGAAAGTTTCGTGGATCGACGCCAAGCGCATCCGCTTCGACTCCGAAGCGGCCAAGCAGCTCGCGGGCGTTTTGCGTCAGAACGGCTGGAAAGCGCGCCTCGCCATTCGGGACTCGGAGGAGATCGTCGCTGTCCTCCCGAGCGGGACGCAGCTCTACGGTCTCGCCGTGGACGTGGGCACCACGAAAGTCGCCGCCTATTTGATTCGATTGGAAGATGGAGAAATTGTCGCCAAGACCGGCGCGATGAATCCACAGATCGGCTACGGCGAAGACATCATCGCGCGCATCCGCTACATCAACGATCACCCCGAGAACGGCTTGCAGACGTTGCAGTCGCGCATCGTTGAGACATTGAACAATCTGCTTGATGAGCTTCGCGCAGAAGCAAAGATAACGCAGGAACAAATTGTGGAAGCGGTGCTGGTCGGCAACACGGCCATGCACCACGTTCTGGCCGGTCTGCCCGTGAAGCAGCTCGGTGACGCGCCCTACATGGCAACCGTCGGGGAGTCGCTCGATATCAAAGCCCGCGACCTCGGCCTGCACCTCGCCCCCGGCGGGACCGTCTATCTGCCGCCGAATATCACCGGCTTCGTCGGCGCGGACCATGTTGCCATGCTCATCGGCGCCAGTCTGCCCGGTACGCACAAGACCATCGTCGCGCTCGACATCGGCACGAACACCGAGATCAGCGCGTACAAAGGCGGCAAACATTGGAGCACATCCTGTCCATCCGGTCCAGCCTTCGAAGGCGCGCACATCGAAGATGGGATGCGTGCCGCGCCGGGCGCCGTGGAACGCGTGCTGATTGACGGTGACAAGATTGACATCCACACCATCAACAACGTGGACGCGGTCGGCATCTGCGGCTCGGGCATCCTCGACGCCATCGCACAATTGGTCAAGGCAAAGCTGCTCACGCAAAAAGGCGGCTTCACCGGCGAACATCCACGCTTGCGCGGGACGGGCGGCAACGCCGAGTTCGTGCTGGTGCCCGCCTCAAAGTCCAAGACCGGACGCGATGTGCGCGTGACTCGCCGCGATGTGAACGAGATCCAGCTCGCCAAGTCCGCTGTCCGCACGGGGACGGAAGTCCTCATGGACCGCGCGGGGATCAAGCCCGAGGAGATCGACGTGTTCGTTGTGGCTGGCGCGTTCGGGACTTATCTCGACGTGGAAAGCGCCGTGACCATCGGCATGTTCCCGCGCATTGACCGCGCACGCTATTCGCAGATCGGCAACGCCGCCGGGACCGGTGCCCGCCGCATGTTGGTCTCGATGGAAGCGCGCAAACTGGCCGACAAGATCATCCGCGACGTGAACTATGTGGAATTGGCAAAGCACGAGACGTTTTCGAAGATCTTCTCGAAGGCGTTGATGTTGGAATAGGATGCACAGAAGAGCCTAATGCGCCAAAGGAGCCAGATGTGTTTTACATCTGGCTCCTTTGTGCTTTTGGGCTTATAACCTTTTTTGAATCATTTCTTCTCCCCTACCCATCAAATCATCGTGATCCTCCGGTTTGGGAGAGGTTGCCAGCAACTCCATCGTCTTTTCGCGCAGGACTTTATCGGCAGAGGGACGTCCCTTCTCCTGCCATTTTTCCATTGTGTAACGCGGATAGACGCGGCTGACGTAGTAGCCCGATTTGTAATTTTTCAACGTGGACGGCGCCGAGAGGAAACTGCCTCCCGCTCCAACTTTGTGGATCTCCTCAAGCGCAGCATTTGCATCATCGAGTTGGAAGCCGCCAGCAAAACGAATAGCCTGGTCAATGATCTCGTGTCCATGCACGACGGTCAGCGGCGAAATGGACTTCGACCCGAGTGAGTCGCCGATGAACGGGGCCAGCCCGCTTTGGGTCAGGGAAAGAGCGAGGGTGTTCATCCAGTATGTGTCCGCGGCGATCAGGTCCATGCCCCAGCCGGTCCCGCTTCCAGACGTGGAGCAATGCGGGATGCCGTAATGCGCCATGATCTCGGCGCAGGCCAGCGAGATGAGCACGCTCTGCGGATCGTAAAAATTCAGCACGGTCTTCATGTCGAAATAGACGGGTAACATGCCGAGCAGGATCGGCGTGCCGGGCTTGATCGTCTGTGAGATGACGAGGCCCGCCAGCAATTCCGCCAGCAAAAGCGCGAGCGTGCCCGCGGCGGTGAGCGGCGTGGAGACTCCCGCCATGCTGTAATTCGAGAAGATGATCGGCAGTC
>CAYNQA010000142.1:0-7944 GCA_964399225.1 uncultured Anaerolineaceae bacterium | reverse complement strand
CGTTGGCCGCCTGTTCCACCGTCTGCGGGAAGCGTGAGATCATCTCGATCAACTCCACTTCGTGTTTGCTCAACTCGTACGAGAAGCTGGATGCTTCGGATGAATGACCTTCAACCTTCGACTTCTTCAAGATCGAGTTTGCCCGTACATGCGCATTCTGAATGTATGGACCCGTGCGGCCATCAAAGGAAAGCGCCGCATCCATGTCGAAGACAATGTCCTTGTTGTTGTCCACGGCCAGCATGGAATACGCCAACGCGCCCAGACCGATCTGCTCGGCCACCTTCTGTCGCTCGCCATCGCTCATGTCGGGTGACTTCTCCGACTCGACCGCCAGCACGCGCTTGACAGCCTCGTCTGCCACATCCTTGAATAGCACAACCCGTCCGCGCCGCGAAGACATGCCTCCCTCCGGCAGGGTTACATACCCGTAGGAAAGATGGTAACACTTGGCTGCCTGCGGGAAACCCCACAACTCGAGGATCTTGAACGCCTGTTGAAAGTGCAGGCTCTGGCGGAAATCCACCACATAGATCGAGCGGTCCACTTGATATTGCTCGAACTTGACCTTTGCGAGCTCGAGGTCTTTCGTCAGGTACAGCGTGGTGCCGTCTGAGCGCAGGATTACCGCTGTGCGGTATTTATCTTTGGTCAAGCCCAGCTTCTCATCGATCTTGATGATGACCGGCCCGCCCTCCGCGCGTTCATCGGTGGCGATTCCCTTCGCGATCAGCTCGTCCACGATGGCCTTGGACGGTTCGTCGACTTCGCTTTCGTAGAACCACACATCGATATTTACATCCATTGTCTTCAGGATGTCGCGCATTTCCTCGAGGCTCCACTCGCGCGTCGAGCGCCATAGTTCGCGCACATGCGGGTCACCCGCATCATACTTGCGATACATGTCGCGGCGCTCCGCTTCGTATTGTTCGCGCTGCGCGGTCTGTTCGGGAGTCTCATTCTCTTTCTTTTCCAGCAAGGCCGTCGCTTCGGCGTAGATCTTCAGCAGCCATTGACCGCGTTCATGCACACCAGTGGGTTCCTGGCCTTTGTAAAATTTTTCATAGGCCCACATCACCGTGATCACGCCCAAGCCCAGGTCACCGGGGTAGGAAGCGCGGATCGTCTGGTAGCCGGCGAATTCTGTCAGGCGGGCAAGCACCTCACCAAGGATGGTGTTGCGATAATGTCCAATGTGGAACGAGTGGTGCGTATTCGGCTGGGCATATTCCACCATGACCCGCTCCGATTTGGCCTCACCCCGCCCAAAGTCAGGACCCGAAGCGAGCACCGAGTCGACGACGCGGCTGGCGTAGGCAGATGTCTCGAAGTAGACGTTCAGATAGCCCTTCACCGCTTCGATGCGGCTGACTCCGTCCACGCTTCCCATCTGACCTTTTACCTGCTCGGCCATTTCCTGCGCCCTCTGCGGGACAGGTTTCTTCGCGCCGCCGGCACGGATCTCATCCGCCGCGGTCTGGAAGAATGAAGTGGACATGCCCCATTCACCGCTGAACGGGATGGGCTGCCACTTGAGCGGAGCGAGCGTAATTCCATTCGCCTCGCAGATGGATTTAACTTTGGAATCGATGATGTGTTGGAAGTCGTTGAACATGGTGTTTGGGCTCCCTCTTCCTCGACAAATGCGAAGCATCTGTAGAGGATTCCCGCCAAAGATTCCTGAAAGGAAAAGGGCGGATGAGGTGGTAACAAAAGCGGGAGCCTTGCGACTCCCGCTTCTTCGTGTGCGTCGGTGTTACTTCTTCTTGGTCTTGGCCGGTGCGGCGGCCGCGGGCGCTTTGGCAGACTTGTTTGCCGCCTTCATCAGGCGGGACTTGCGGCGCGCGGCGTTACGCGGATGGATGGCGCCCTTTTCGGCGGCCTTATCCAACGCGCTCACGGCGCTCTTCACTTCCGCTTCGGCCAGGTTGGCCTTGGCGTTCTTCACGGCGGTGCGAGCCGCGCCGCGGAAGGTGCGGTTGCGCAGGCGCTTCTTTTCGTTCTGCTTGTTGCGCTTGATTTGAGACTTGATATTTGCCACAGGTATTTCTCCAGATTTGATTCTTGCGATAGCGAAGGCGGATTTTACGTGAGAAGTGCCGATTTGTCCAGCGTTTACGGCGTATTGGTGGCGGTTGGAACAATGCCAAACGACGGCGTACCGGTTACCGGGGTGGATGTGGGTGGACGTGTTGCTGTGGGTGTGATGATGTTGGCGGGGATGATCAGCTGTTGACCAACCAGGAGTGCGTTCGGGTTATCGAGTTTATTCTCTGCGATGATGGCGTCGATGGTGCTGTTGAACTTGGCCGCAATACCTCCGAGGGTGTCGCCGGCTTGCACGATGTATGTCAGTTTGGTGCCGCGCGGCAGGTCCGCTGGGACGGGGGTGGCGGTGGGCAGTTCCATGCCGGGGTTGGGGATCCAGATCACCTGTCCGGGGTACACGATCGAAGTCGCGGGATCGATACCGGTCGAGGCCGTCTCATCGTATGGGTTCAGCAAAAGGATCAGGGCGATGCCGTCCTCACCCAGCGTAAATTTTTCAGCGATTGTGGCAAGGAAATCACCCTCAAGCACTGTGTACTGGAACGGCGCGCCCGGGGTGGGTGTGTTCGTGATGGTGGGCGTAAGCGTTTCTGTTGCAGTCATCGTCGGAGTGGAAGTGCTGGTCGGCGTGAAGGTCACAGTGGAGGTGGGTGTATCGGTGGCGAGCAGGTTGCTGATGGGCTTGCCCGGTCCGATCAGCGCGGAGCCGATCAGGTAGAGACCGCCCAACACGAGCAGGATCGCCAGTGCAACAAACAGGCTCGAACTGAGGCGCGGGCGGCGGCTGCGTGGAGTGATCGGTTTGAAAGAAGATGTACTTGAAGTTCTATTCATGGTTGGTTTCCTTTGGAACAACACGGCAGGAATTCACTCCCGCCCGGTGGCACGGCTATTCTACCTGAACTTTTTCGATTGCGCGAAATTAGCTTGATTTGCGTATAGGCGCACTTGGGATGTGAAGCCTCAACCGCATGCTCAAACGTTCGGCAAACGTGAGGCGTTCCACATCTGGGAAAGGAACTTTGTGGTCATCGGAAAACCGGTCCCCTTCGAACCTTGGCGTAACATGGATGTGGAAATGCCAGTCATCTGATAGAAGGAAAATCCCGAAGTAGAACTCCGGGATCCCATTTTGATTTTACTTCATGTGTTCTTTCAAGAATTTCGCCGTATAAGATCCCTTCACTTTAAGGATCTGTTCTGGCGTTCCTTCACCAACCAGTTGACCGCCCCTATCTCCGCCTTCGGGACCAAGGTCCACGATCCAGTCCGCGACCTTGATGATGTCGAGGTTGTGCTCGATGATCAGCACCGAGTTGCCCGTGTCAACGAGGCGTTGGAGCACCTCGATCAACTTGTGGACATCCGCGGCGTGCAGACCGACGGAGGGTTCGTCCAGCACGTAGAGCGTTCGCCCTGTGGCGCGGCGGGAGAGTTCCTTCGCGAGTTTCACACGTTGCGCTTCGCCGCCTGAGAGTGTGGTCGCGGGTTGACCGACGCGCACGTAGCCGAGACCGACCTCCTGCAACAGCGACAGTTTATTCACCATCTGTGGGAAGGCCGCAAACGTGCCCAGAGCGTGGTCAACGGTCATCGCCAACACGTCCGCGATGGAGTTTTCTTTGAAGTGGACTTGCAGCGTCTCGCGGTTGAAACGGCTCCCGTGACACACGTCGCAGGGCACGTAGACATCGGGCAGGAACTGCATTTCGATGCGCAGTTCGCCCTGTCCCTGACAGGCCTCGCAGCGTCCGCCGTGGACGTTGAACGAGAAGCGGCCTGGCTTGTACCCGCGCACCTTCGACTCGGGTAACTCCGCGAACAGCTTGCGGATCTCGTCCCACAGTCCCGTGTACGTGGCGGGGTTCGAGCGCGGTGTGCGCCCGATGGGGGACTGGTCAATATTGATGATCTTGTCGAGATGCTCGATGCCCTCGATGCGTTCGTGCTCGCCTGCTTGCGTGCGCGCGCCCATCAGTTTTTCGGCCAGCGCTTCATACAGGATGTCCGTCATCAGCGTGGACTTGCCCGAGCCGCTGACGCCCGTGATGCAGACCAACTTTCCGAGCGGGATGCTGACGTCAATGTCTTTCAGGTTGTTGGCTTTCGCTCCAACGATCTTGAGCGACTTGCCATTGCCCTCGCGTCTCTCTTTCGGGACGGCGACCTGCTTGCGTCCTGACAGGTACGCGCCCGTCAGCGACTTGGGATGCGCGAGGATCTGCTTCGGCGTTCCCTCGGCGATGACGCGTCCGCCATGCTCGCCCGCGGCGGGACCGAGGTCCACGATCCAGTCGGCGGTGCGGATGGTCTCGTCATCGTGTTCGACGACGAGCACCGTGTTGCCGAGGTCGCGCAGTCCCTTCAAAGTTTCGAGAAGACGCGTGTTGTCGCGCGGGTGCAGGCCGATGGAGGGTTCGTCGAGGACGTAGAGAACGCCCACGAGGCGCGACCCGACCTGGGTGGCGAGTCGGATGCGTTGGGCTTCGCCGCCAGAGAGCGTCGCGGCGGAGCGGTTCAGCGTCAGGTAGTCGAGTCCCACATTGACGAGGAAGGTCAGGCGCTCCACGATCTCTTTCAGGATCCGTTCCGAGATGGCCTTCTGCCGCGCGTTCAATTTCTTGTTGAGCTTGCTCGCCCATTCCTGCGTGCGGATGACTGGCCAGCCCGTGACGTCAATGATGTTCGCCTCGTCCACGGTGACGGCGATGGCCTCGGGGCGCAGACGTTTGCCGCCACAGGTGGGGCAGGGCTTGTTCGACATGTACTCGCTGACCTTGGCTCGGATGTATTCCGAGTTGGTGTCGCGGTAGCGGCGTTCGAGATTGGTGATCACGCCCTCGAAGGCGCGCGTGAACTTGAACTCGTTGCCGTTCGAGTTGTGATAGGTCATTTGCACTTGCTTTTCGCCCGTGCCATAGAGGACGATATTGAGTTGCTCCTCGGTCAAATCTTTGACGGGTTTGTTGAGATCAATGTGGAACGCCTTGGCAGTGTTGACAAGAGCCTGCCAATAGTAGCCGCCCTCCTCTTTCGGGCCGCCCCATTCCATGCTGATGATCGCGCCGTCATTGAGCGAGCGCTCGCGGTCAGGGATGATGCGGTCGGGGTCGATCTCCAGTTTGGTTCCAAGCCCCTGACATTCGGGACACGCGCCGTGCGGCGTGTTGAACGAAAAGGTGCGCGGCTCGATCTCGGGGATGCTGATGTTGTGGTCGGGGCAGGCGAGATGCTCGGAGAACGAGACATCTTCCTTGCTGTCCACTTTGTGGATGGTGACGTAGCCATCGCCGAATTTGAGCGCGGTCTCCACCGAGTCGGTCAGGCGCGTGCGGTTGGCTTTCTTCTCTTCTTTATCTTCAGGATGCGCGATCACGAGACGATCCACCACCGCTTCGATGGTGTGGATCTTGTAGCGGTCGAGTTCGATCTCCTCGTCGAGTGAGTGAACCGTCCCATCCACGCGGGCGCGGACGAATCCCGCCTTGCGGATCTCCTCGAACACGGCCTGATACGTCCCCTTGCGGCCGCGCACGACCGGGGCGAGGAGCAGGATGCGCGTCTTGTCTGGAAGCGCTTCGATCGCGTCCACAATCTCCTGCGCGGATTGCTTGACCACCTCACGTCCGCAGACTGGACAGTGCGGGATGCCGACGCGCGCGAACAGCAGACGCATGTAATCGTAGATCTCGGTCACGGTGCCGACTGTGGAGCGGGGGTTGTGGCTCGTGGACTTCTGGTCGATGCTGACGGCGGGGGAGAGGCCTTCGATGTAGTCCACGTCGGGTTTGTCCATCTGGCCGATGAACTGACGCGCGTACGCCGAAAGCGACTCGACGTAACGGCGCTGTCCCTCGGCGAAGATGGTATCGAACGCCAGCGAAGACTTGCCCGAACCCGATAGTCCCGTAATGACCACGAACTTGTCACGCGGAATCTCGACGGTGATATTTTTCAGGTTGTGGACGCGCGCGCCCACGACGCGGATGACATTGGATGACATAAGTTGCCTTTTGGGGAGTTGTAGAGCGAATCGGGATTATAGCACATATGTTTTATAAAGCGGAAATCAAGAAGGCGGTGACGCCCACAAAGCCGGCTTCGGAGGGCGAGTTAAATTTACCAGCCCTCGCATGGACGAGGGCTGGCGGGTAAAACTTTCAAGAAGCTGGGTTAGGCGGCTTTTTTGCGCATGGCAAAGACGATGACCAGCAGGGCAACCACAACGCCGATGCCGACAAAGAGAAGCGTGTTGGGAGATTCACTCTCGGGTTCGATGGGCGCCGCTTCAACCGTTGGGGTGGAGGCGGGTTGGGGGACGGTGTCGCATTCCCAGGCGGGATCCGGACTGGCGGATTTCTGCGCGGTGAGGACAACGTCATTGCCGTCGCCGCCAACGTAGGAAATGACCAGTTCCACGTCACAGTAGCCGCCCACGACGGCGCCCTCGGGCGCGTTGACAAACTCGCCAAGGCGCATTTTCTCCACGGTGACGATCTGGAAGACCTGACCTGCCTGCGGTTTGAAGCCGTAAACGAAGAAGACTTCGAATGTTCCATCGAGGCGGATGTACCTGGTCTGCATGTGCGCGTAATGCCCCTTGCCCAACCCGTTTGCGCCAGCCGGTTCTGTGCCGCCGAGGCCAAATGCGATGGTGGTCTTGCTTTCATGGACGACAACACGATTGGCTTCGAGGAAGGATGGGTTGAGGCTGTAACCGCCGAGGGGATCGACAAACACATCCACCTTCAGATAGGAATTGAAGAGATTGAGGAAGGAGCCGCTCGAATCTATCATGTGGGCGGTGACCACGCCATCGTGCAGGTTCCAGGTTGTGCCATTGCGCAGGAAAATATCGTTGACTTCCACAGGCTGGGCGGGGGTGAGATCCACCGATGCGCCATCGAGGAAAACGTTTTGTTCGGCGTTGGCATTCTCGAAGGAGTCACTGCACTTCGGGTCGGGGTCGGAACGCTTCTCGGCGGTGAGGATGACATCGTTGCCATCGCCGCCTTGGTAGGTGACGCGGAATTGGATGGAGCACAGACCGCCCACCACGCCGCCTTCGGGCGCGTTGACGAACTCGCCGCGGATCGGGCTATTGCCTGTGTTGCTGACGATCTCGAAGGTGTCGCCAGGATCGGGCAGGAAGCCATAGACGAGGAAAATTTCCAGTTGACCGCCCAAGTCCACTGAGTTGCCCTGCATACGCGCGTAGTGACCTGCGCCTCGTCCCTCGGGGGTGGCGGGTTGATCGCCGCCGAAGCCAAAGCGGCCTACTGTTTCTGGCTTGTAGATCACGATGCGGTTTGCTTCGAGCAAGGATGGGTTGAGGCTGTAACCGCCGAAGCCAGGGTCAATGAACACATCAGCCTTGAGGTAGGAGCCGAACAAGTTGATGGAAGAACCGCTCGAATCCACCACGCGGGCGGTGACCGAGCCATCGTGCAGATTCCATGTCGCGCCGTTGCGGAGGAAGATGTCGTTCACGTCCACGGGTTGGTCGGGTTGGATGTCCACCGTAGAAGCGTCGAGGAAAACGTTCTTGTCGGGGCGCGGGTCGGTGAAGGAGTCACTGCACTTCGGGTCGGGGTCGGCGCGCTTCTCGGCGGTGAGGACAACGTCATTGCCATCGCCGCCTTGGTAGGTGACGCGGAATTGGATGGAGCACAGGCCGCCGACCACACCGCCTTCGGGCGCGTTGACGAACTCACCACGGATGGGGAAACTGCCTGCGTTGTTGACGATCTCGAAGGTGTCGCCGGGGTCGGGCATGAAACCGTAGACGAGGAAGATTTCGAGTTGGCCGCCCAAATCCACCGAGTTGCCCTGCACGCGCGCGTAGTGACCTGCGCCGCGTCCCTCGGGGGTGGCGGGCTGGTCGCCGCCGAGGCC
>CAYNQA010000141.1:0-8004 GCA_964399225.1 uncultured Anaerolineaceae bacterium | reverse complement strand
TCATGTTCACCGCCATTGTCACCGCCATGGTATTGCTCTTCGGGGCGGTCGGCCTTGGCCTGCTGGATTACAACCTCGTCTGGGTCAACCCGACATACTTGTGGTCTGGCATCCTTGGCGGCTTGATCATGGGCGTCGGCTTTATCATCGGCGGCTTCTGCCCCACCACGTCGCTGGCCTCGGCCTCTACTGGCAAGATCGACGGTATGCTCTTTATGCTCGGTGGATTTGTCGGCGCGTTCCTCTTCGGCGAGACGGAGAGTCTGTTCGATAATTGGTATAACACTGCGGGCTATTTCGGCCGCGTCACCCTGGACCAGACACTGGGCCTGCCCATCGGGGTCGTTGTGCTCCTCGTGGTGTTCATGGCTCTGTTCATGTTCTGGGGTTCCGAGCAACTCGAGCGGATTGTCGGCAAGAAAGATATGAGCAAAGAGCCAAAGATCCGCCTCGTGGGCGCGGGTGTGTTGGCCGTGGCCGCCATTGCGGTGGCGTTCATCGGTTCACCCTCGCTCGAGACCAAATACGCCCGCATTCAGGTCAACCGCACTGTGGAAGGCGAACAGGTGAAATATTCCGCCGATGAACTGCTGGCGAATCGCATGGTGCAAGTCCATCCTGGCGAACTGCTCAAGACCATGGCCGATGACCGCCTTCGCACCATCATCATTGATGTACGACCGGAGAACGACTTCAACCTGTTCCATATCAAGGGCGCGGTAAACATGCCCCTGGATAGCCTGTCCATGTATGTGCCCGCGCTACTCGAACAGCAGGCAGTGAATACCGTCTACGTGGTGGTCAGCAATGACGAGACCGCCGCCACGGATGGCTGGAAACTCCTGGTGGCCAGTTCCATCCCGAACGTGTACATTCTCGAGGGCGGGGTAAACAACTGGATCGCGGTCTTTGGCCAGGACGAGGATGGCATCATGCCCATCAGCGCCGCCATTACGGATGGATTGCGCTACGCATTCAACGCCGCTCTCGGCGACCGTTACGCCTGTGCCGACCCCAGTCCGCTTGCGGAGTGGGAGATCGAGTATGAACCCAAGATCCAACTGCAACTGAAACGCGACAAATCTGGCGGCGGTTGTGGGTAGGTAAACGCCAGCAATGAAAAACGCCTCGCAGGGTCCAAATGCGAGGCGTTTTTTTTCATTTTCGACCCGAAGCAGGCATGGATCGCTACTTGGTTTTCAGGAATCGCCTGGGTGCAAAGTCTGCAAGAGCGCTATAATTAAATCATCCCAAGAAAAGAGGAGATTGTCACGATGGCTGGAGGCAAATTCAAGATCAAAGGCAATAACAAGATCGCAGGTTACAACTCTGAGATCGAAGTGGACATTGGGGATAATTTCGCGGCTCACGAAGTGACCGAGAAGCCGATCCCCGATCCCACGCCCTACGAAGGCGGGACGATCACCTGGTTTGTGGCGTTCGCCGTGCGCGAAAAATCCAATGGCGCGTATGCCGATATTCCCTATACGGTCACGCTCAACGAACTGCCCAAGGGCAAGACGAAACTCTATGCCCTGCTTCCGACAGGCATCAAGGAAATGGATGTGAAGGTCGGCGGCAGCGGCAAGATCAAATTCGAGCTGGCAGTCGGCGACCCGCCGCTGGGCATGTATCCCTAAAGGGAGTTCCCCGCCAAACGAACGGCGTAACGCCACGGCACGTTCTCCACGTAACTGCGGCGTTCATCATCGTTCTTAAATCGGGAGACCTGCGCATCGAGAAGCTGTACTGCTTGTTGCAGGACAACGCGAGAGCGCGGGTCTTTCATTTTTTCGAGTGCCTGCACCAAAGCATAATACACGCGGATCGGATCCTCGGCGCCTGCAAGTTCATTTTCAGCATTTACAATCGCCAGCAAAGCCTCTGCATGGCGGGACAAGGCGGGAAGGTCATCTTGTCGTAGCGCGATCTGGGCCAGCCCTGCAAGCGCCTCGGCGGCGAGGGTCGGCTGCCGCATCTCCTGGCGGATAGTGAGACAATTTTCATACGAACTCTGCGCCAGGTCCAATTCTTCGCGCAGGATTTGGGCATGTCCCATGTTCAACAGTGACCAGGCTTCGCCCGATCGCTCGCCAATGGAGCGACAGAGATCGTAGCCGGACTGCGCATACTGCAACGAGGATTCACCGTCGTTTTGCATGCCAGCCGCGGCACTCAGATTGATCAGTGTGTAGGCTTCCTGGTAGGGGTTGCCCACCTCGCGCGCGATCATCAGGGAGTGTTGATGGTATGTCACAGCGGCGGGAAAATCGCCTTGTAGGCCGGCCACCCAACCGAGATTTCCCAAGGTAAGTCCTTCCCCATACCGGTCACCCCGTTCGCGGAAGACGATCAAGCAGCGCTCATAGCAATCGCGCGCCATGGAATAATCGCCCATGAACCCGGCCGCATTTCCAAGATTGTTCAACGCCGTCATTTCCACAAACCGATCAGAGATCTCCCGCGCGAGCCGCAAGGCTTGCTGAAGATATTCCACAGCTTGCGGCAAATGCGCCTGCTCGATGCAGATCAATCCCAAGCCGCTCAGGGTGCGGGCCTCTTCGCGTTTCAATCCCGTTCGCCGCGCAAGCCGCAAGCCGTCTTGCGCTGTTTCCAGACTTTCTTTGAGACGCCCCAGCCGCAACAGGGACGAAGCCGCCAAAGAGTAGGCATCCATGCGAATCAAGCCATCTGTGACCGGTCCGCTTAGCACGTCGCGGACTAATTGCATGGAAGTCGCATATTCGCCGACGGTAAAGTGATAATGACCGGATTGAACCGAGGCCCTTGCGATCATGCTTTCGTCGCCGAGACGCTGGGCTGTGTCGGCCAGCAGTTGAATATCCTGCCACTGGCGCACACGGTCGCCAATGCGTTTATAGATTTCGATGCGCTGTAATAGGAACTCGGCTTGCGCCGCCGCATTCTCCGGCAAGGTTAATGCGATTGCGCGGGTGAAGCAGTCGAGGGCGCGCGCATTTTGGAACAGCTCGAGCGCTTGATGCCCGGCCAGGGTCAGGTATTCGAGTGTTTCGGTTGTCATTTCGGCGCGCTCGGCATGATATGCCAGCTCATTGAAGTGGCGCTCGATCTCGTTTTCGTAGATCTTCTCCAACGCCCGTACTGCAAGAAAGTGTAGTTCCTGCCTGCGTGAGCGCATCTGCATCGAATAGGCCGAGTCTCGCAAGAGGCCGTGCGTAAACGAAAAACGCTCTCCGCCGACGGGAAGCAGGATCTCTGCGCGCTCGGCTACCTGCAGGTTCTCTTTGAGGCGCGAACGGTCGGTCATCATGGCCGATAACACCGAAACCTCGAATTCGCGTCCAAGCACGGAGGCGGTTTGGATCGCCTCACGGACGGGTTGGTCGAGCTGGTCGAGACGCGCCATCAACAGGGCGCGGATATCGGCGGGCAGGGATGATTCTTGCAAGCGGCGGGTAATACGCCAGCCCTGCTCGCTCATTTCAATGTATTTCTCTTCCTGCAAATAGACCAGCACTTGCTCCACAAAGAAAGGATTGCCCTCCGAGCGTTCCTGCACCAATTGCACCAACTCCGGAGAAACCGTTCCACCCAATTGAATCTCGGCAAGATTGGCCAGCGCATCCATTGAGAGTGCGGAGAGTTCGAGCGAATCGGTGAACAAAGAATCTTCGAAGAGCGATTCGCTCGCCGAATGTCGCGCGGAGAGAAGGATGGCAACCGGGTAATCCGCCCCACCTGTGGAAAGAGCGCGTTTGAGGCGCGGCAGGAGCGCGCGAGACTCTTCGTCAATGAAATGCGCATCTTCAATGAATAGGATCAAAGGTTGGCGCAGACTTTCGGCTTTTAGCAGGGCAATGAGCGCAAGCAATGTGTTGTTGTAACGCCCCTCGGCGTCGAGGCGGGCGTAGAGTGAGTTGGGCCACTCCAGATCCAGAAGGGAACCGAGAGCGGAGCGGGTACGCTGGAGTTCCTCCGCCAATTCAAAGTCAGGCAAACTCGCGATCAATTCTTCGAGGCGAGCATCAAAGATGTGCTTGCGGGCATTCTCATCCATGTCGGAGGTAAACCCAAAATAGCGCAGCAACCAGTAACGGAATGGGTTGAACGAGTGACGCAGGATCTGGTCTGAATGGCAGAACGCCCAGAGCGGATGGCGCGCTTCGAGTGTTGGCGAAACACTCAATTCATAAACCAGGCGGCTTTTGCCGATTCCCGCCTCGCCCCATACGCCGAACAAGCCGGCGAATTGTCCGCGCCAGAGCGGCTCAAGGAAGGCAAAGAGTTCTTGTAGCTCGCTCTCTCGGCCGACAAATTCTCCCTGGTGCGGCGTTTCGATGTGCGGCTTGCGCCCGATCAGGTTGTATACTTTTTGTTCCGTCTCGAAACCTTTGAATTTTTGAGCACCAAAATAATCGTACTCAAAGCGGTTCTTCACACGACGGGCCACACGCTCATCGACCCATATTTTTCCGAGCGGTGCCGACATCATAAAACGCGATGCCAGATTTACACCCCAACCATAACAGGTGTAACACTTGCTCATTTCTCCGCCGAGAAAACCAGCATGCGCAATGTAATAGGTAACCCCTGCTGTGATTGGAAAGTCCACGCGCGACTGCAGGTCAAGCACAAAATTGAGGGCACGCCCAATGTCATTCTCATAGGCGACCGGGGCGCCCCACAGCATCAGCATCGTGCAGCCCTTGTCGCCAAAATCAAGGCGATCGACCATGCCGCCATATTTTTCCTGCAACTCATAGATCTCGTGGATCAGATTCACGAGCGCTTCATCATCCGGGTCGGGAAAGCGCATGAAGAGGTTTACGGCTTGACGGAATTCGCCGCGCTCATCCCTCTCAAGCACATTCGTGGGAACGAAGATGCGGGATATTTCTCCATCGACCGGGGGCAGTTTGGCCGGGATCGGCTCCGGCAAGGCAACCGCGATTCCCTCCAGACGTCGGAAGGATGCGCCATCGCCGAGGGTCACGACGCCCGAAAGGGATTCGCAAAGGTCGCGGGCGAGATAGATCTCGCCGGGGCTGGCGAAATGTTCGGCGCCGGCCGCCTCATCTACGGCTTGTCCGCGAAAGTAGTATGTGGCTCGTAGATGGTCTCGCGAATGAAGGATTCCCCAGTTCGTTTCTCCCAAGGCAAGCCCGATCTTGGCTGAAAACGAGAAGGTGCCATAAGAGGTCTCGCGAAGGGAACGCTCCTTGATCCCCTTCTGGATCTCGGTTGCAGAGGCAAGAGCTTGATGTGCAGCCGCACGGTCATCCTCAGCGACCGGAAAAAGTGCCATAATGCCATCACCGGCGTAGCCAACGATCTTACCGCCGTGGGCATAAATGCTTGCCACGACCGGGTCGAAGATATTGTGCATCAATCCGGCCAGCACCTCCGAGCCGTATTGGCCCTGCTTCATCAGTGCGTCTGTGAGCGCGGAAAAGCCGGAGAGGTCCAGGAACATGCCAACAGCGCGGAATGATCCGTGGAAATTTTTGGCACGGTAGTTTTCGGTAATAATGTCTGGGACGATGCGATGCATGGGCTCCTCTGGCTCTCCGATTGTAGCACGAGACCAAAAATCGGCCTTGCCGGGCGCGCTCTTTTTCGATATGCTTATACTGCGTCGCTGCCACTATGTGGCTTGGGCTTCGCCCTTCGCGACAGAAAGACGAGTCACTCACATGCTCCCCATCTCTTCCGACCTTTTGCGCATCGACTCCCTGACCGGTTGCAGGAACTACCTTGGCTTCCTCGAAAGCATCACCAGCCACTCGCTTCCCGGTCTCACCAAAGACGGCCGCTCACGCGAGCTGCTGAGGAGTTCGGGCATCGACCTGTCGCTTTTTTCAGCCATCCTGTTCCTCGACATGAATAATGTCCGCGAGTTCAACGAAACCCATGGACGCGGTTACGGTGACTCGGTCATCCGCTGGATGGGCATTTTGCTCCGCGAAGAAAGCAAGAGCGAGGTGTACCGCATTGGCGGTGTGGAGTTTGCGGTTCTGCTCAAACTGGACTCTCATGAGGAACACCTCGAATTGATGCGGCGGGTCATGGACCGGGTCGAACGGGAGGCGGGCTTGCTGGGTTTCACCGGCCCGGCCGCAGATGTTGCGCTGATCTTTTTCGATAAAACACCCGCCAGTCTGGATGGCATGCTCATGATCATGGGCGAAGCCATGGTGACTGTGAAGAATAGCGCCGATAAGCATTTTATGACCTTCAATATCACAGACTTCAAAATCCACTCCCAAGCCACAGAACGCTGGAAGGCACAGGGCGAGTCGGATCTTTCATTTGCTGTGCGCTGGATCTCGCAGATCAACATTCACCAGGTGTTAGAGCTAGGCAAAGCGCTCGATGAAACGCAGCAGGAAGCATTCACAGATGCGATCTCCGGCCTGCCAAACATGAAGGCTGCCATCCATCGCCTCGAAGCGGTACTGCAAGAGTCCAAGCTGGGACACCGGCCATTCGCCATCCTGATGATCGACGGCGATAACATCCGCGTTTACAACAGCATCAACTACGCGGCCGGGGATGAGATGATCCGCTCCATGAGCGCTGTCTTTCGCGCCAACTTGCGCCCGAATGACTTTGTTGCCCGTTGGCGCAGCGGGGATGAATTTCTGATCATCCTGCCGGATACTGGCGTTGAGGGTGCCTGCAAGATCGGTGACCGCTTCCGTCTGGCCGTAAAGGCGGCATCACAGGCGTGGCGCTACCCCGTCACAATCTCGGTCGGGGCTGCTGGATACCCCGTCCATGGCGAGACGATCAAAGCCCTGATCGACAATGCCGAGACTGCCAACAAACTTGCCAAAGAACTGGGCAAAGACCGCGTCGAAGTAACGAAGTAAACAAGCGATTGCAAGCCAACTCAGCTTGAAAACATGACAAATCTCCCCCACTTTCCGTGACCGGGGGAGGTTTCTCATTGGGGGTTTGAGCATATAATTTTGACCATGGCCCCATCGCGACTCTTCAACCGCCAGATCGCTCTGCCACAAGACCACGGTTCGTGGGTGTTCATCCTTTCGCCCTTGTTGGTCGGGCTCTTCGCAGGCGGTGACTTTAACTACGCATCGCTCAGTCTCATCATTGCAGCCATGGCGGCCTTTCTGCTGCGACAGCCAATGAGCGCCATCGTCAAGGCTTACTCCGGCCGGCGTCCGCGCAGCGACCTGCCCGCAGCGCGCTTTTGGGTCGTGGTATATGGCGTCATTGCCTTGCTGGCTCTGGCCGAACTCTTTTACCTCAAACAAGGGTATATCGCCTATCTTGCCGTGCCGGGCGTCCCGGTCTTTGCGTGGCATTTGTGGCTGGTGAGCAAACGCGCAGAACGCAGGCAGGCTGGCATCGAGGTAATTGCAACGGGGGTACTGTCGTTGGCGGCGCCGGCGGCTTTTTGGGTTGGACGCGGCGCATACGACTCAACAGGTTGGTGGCTGTGGGCGTTGACATGGATCCAATCCGCGGCGAGCATTGTGTATGCGTATCTGCGGCTCGAGCAGAGGGAAATAAATCCAACGGCGAATCCGCCCCAAAGTCCAGGACGAAGCGAAAAATGGAAGATGGGCCGCAAGGCGTTTCTCTACACATCGTTCAACCTGGCCGCAGCGCTCCTGCTAGGGTGGGGTCAAATCCTGCCGCAATGGATCTTCGCTCCATTTTTTGTGCAATGGGCTGAATCAATTTGGGGCATCGAGAATCCTGCAATTGGCTGGAAGCCAACACGCATCGGCATCCGGCAATTGATTGTCAGTATCACATGGACCGTTCTGTTCATCATCGTCTGGAGGTTGTGATGGAAGAGATCAAATGGGTCAGATTCCTTGTTGTCTTTGAACGCTCGCACGCGGACCTCGTAGACAGTTACCTGCAGGCCAATGGGTTGCAGACACAGGTCATTCAGGAAGCATATTTCCAATATCAGATCGGCGCAGGCGCGCTGGGAGAGATCGAGATCCTTGTGCCCAGCACGCAACTCGAAATTGCCAAAGCCCTTTA
>CAYNQA010000140.1:0-8059 GCA_964399225.1 uncultured Anaerolineaceae bacterium | reverse complement strand
CGAATCTGCCCGCGGTGTTGAGCATCGTCCAAAGCATTGGCGAGCCGCGCTACCCTTCGTTTATGGGCATCCGCAAAGCGTCGAAGGCGACCATCCCCGTTTGGTCGTTGGGCGACCTCGGGGTCAGCGCACCGGGCGCGATCGTGAAACGGGTCGAGATTAATAACCCGCCGACGCGTGAGATCGTTTGCGAGATGATCACGGGCGAAACCCCGGAAGCCATTGGCGAAATGCTGGCCGATAAAATTTTGGCGGAGAAGGTGCTATGAAAACCTGGGTTTACATTGACCATTTCAAAGGCGACGTGCAAGTCGCTTCGTGGGAGGCGCTCGGCCTCGGCAAGTCGCTCGGCGCGGTGACGGCAGTTGTGCTCGGCTCAGGCGTGGACCGTGTCGCGAAGGCCGCTTTCGAATACGGCGCGGACGAAGTCATCGTTGTGGATGACGCGTCCCTCGCGGACTATCGCGCCGAACCGTTCGCTTCCACCTTCTCGGCGCTCGCGTCTTCTTCGACGCCTGACCTGATCCTGCTTCCGACGACGGCGCGCACCCGTGAGCTTTCGGCCATGTGCGCCGTAGACTTGAACAGCGGCGTACTCACCGATGTCTCCGCGCTCAGCGTGGACGGCGACAAGGTCACCGTGACGCGCCCGATCTACGAGGGCAAGGTGCTCGAGAAGACGATCTGCGAAGCCAAGCCGCAATTCGTGACCCTGCGTGGACGCGCCTTCCCCAAGCCTGCGCAAGAGGTGGGACGCAGCGGAACCATCACGAAGGGCGCCATGAAAGCGGACGAGAAATCCAGTGTTGTCGGTTACTCGGCCACTGAGGCAGCGGTCAACATCGGCGACGCGGCGGTCATCGTCTCGGGCGGACGCGGCGTGGGCAACAATCCCGCGCTCGGCGATGAAAAAGCCGCGGCGCAAAAAGGGTTTGAACTTCTCGGCGAGTTGGCAGGCCTGCTCGGCGGCGCAGTTGGCGCTTCCCGCGCAGCCGTGGATGCGGGCTTCATCACCTACGCCCACCAGGTCGGCCAGACGGGTAAAGTCGTCGCTCCCGATCTGTATGTCGCGGCGGGCATCTCTGGCGCGATCCAGCATTTGGTCGGCATGCGCAACGCCAAGCTGATCGTCGCGATCAACAAGGACGCCGAAGCCCCCATCTTCAAGCAGGCGCGGTATGGCGTGGTGGGAGATCTGTTCACGATCGTCCCTGCGCTAACGGCGGCGATGAAGAAGAGGTTGGGGAAATAACAATTGGTAATTGGCGATTGATAATTAAAGGAGGACCTCCTTGCGGTGACGCGAGGAGGTCTTTTGGTTTTGCGCCCCTCCGCCCTGCAGCGCCTCCCCCAAATGTGACATAAGTATTTTAGTTACAACAGTATCGACCCTGTCGCATTCGCACTAAAGGATGCTCCGCGAGGGGAGGACGGGTGGGGGCTATGGTTTTGGTATACTCGCCCCCATGCCTCGCCCGATCCGCATCCGTATCAACTACGATAAGTGCAAGGCTTGCCCGGCCTGCACGGCGAGCAGTTCCTGCAAGACGCGCGCCATTGTGCAGCCGGACCCGGGCGAGTCGCCGTATTTGGATATCGAGCGCTGCCGCGATTGCAGTCTATGCGTGGACTTTTGTTCGTTCGCGGCCATTGAGTTGATCAACGGCATTTCATCTCCCGAATAGGATTTTAGAATGTTCACCTGTCAATACTGCGGAACACAATTTACCGAACACCGACCCAACTGTCCCAATTGCGGGGCAGCGCTCAAAATGGACGCGAAACCGTCCCCGCGGCGCGACCCCGCGTCGGCGTTGGAGGCGATGCGTGAAATATGCGCGAAGATGCAGGGGCTGGAGTCGGTCTATTTCGAGGATGCCATCCAACCGAAACGCATGGAGAACGCGCGGGCGCGGCTGGAGATCCCTGCCGAGGAAAAGGTCATCCTGCTTTACGATGACACGGTCTTCAACGCAAAGAACGATGTCGGATTTGCGATCTGCGAGCGGGGATTATATTGGCGCAACGATTGGAGCGTGGAAACCAAACGCAGAAAGTTGTCTTGGGAGGAGTTTACGAAACGCTCGATTCGCCTCGACGGGTTACAGCTCGACCTGGAGATGGGGGATGCCATCGGCATGGCAGGCTGCGGGTCGGATGAGATCCGCGCAAAACTTCTCGCCATGCTGAGAGATATTCAAGCCCTGTTCCAATAAGAAGAGACCGCAAGGTCTCTTTTCTTTTTGCATTATTTCCCATTTCTTCAAAAACCCTTTACATCGCAGCGCTATCATGTGGGCATGGTTCAATACAGAACCAAATCAAATCAAGTAAGAGGTAAACCCATGTTCAACAAACTTCTGATCGGCGCGCTCGCCGCGTTGCTCATCGTCACATCCATTGGCGCGACCGTCGCTTCGGCAGCGCCTGCCACAGACCCGTCCACGCTTGATGCGCAGGAGGCCGCCGCCCTGCTCTTAATGCGTGAAGAGGAAAAACTCGCCCGCGACGTATACAATGTTCTCTACGCCACCTGGGGACTGCCAGTCTTCAAGAACATCGCCGTCAGCGAACAACGTCACATGGACGCGATCAAAGTCCTGCTCGACCGCTACGGTCTGACCGACCCCGCGCTGGCTCCCGGTAAATTCAGCGATCCCACCCTTCAGGCACTGTACGACAACTCGTGGCGCAGGGCAAGCTCTCAGTCACCGAAGCGCTCAAAGTAGGCGTGACCATCGAACAGGTGGACATCAAAGACCTGCAGACCCGCATCGCGCAGACGGACATTCTCGACATTCAGCGGGTCTACACAAACCTATTGAACGGCTCGAATAGTCATCTGCAAGCGTTCAGCCGGAACACAGCCACCACTGGCGGGCAACTCGGCGGCACACGCAACTCACGCGGTCCACGCTGGTAAAACGAGCCACCCGATAAGCGCATCGCTCTGTAGCGGCGCGCTTATCTTTTTTTCATCTCCTCTCCACATTTCCTCCAAAAGTACTTTACAACTCCTTCATCCGCCAAAACTAAACTGGGGGCATCAAATACGAAGGAGTTTCGAATGTCGAACAAGAAGACCATCTACAAAATTATCACGGACGTCATCGTTGCCATCGGGACGCTCCTCCTGCTCTCCGAAAAAGCCACGGGCGAAACGCTGCATGAATGGATCGGTGTGGCGGGACTCGCCGCCCTGCTGACCCACCTCCTGTTGAGTTTTGACTGGTTCGCCGCGGCGACCAAACGCTTCTTCCAAAAACAGACCTGGCAGGTGCGCGTGAACTGGATTTTGAGCGCGGCCCTCTTCATCGCCATGACCATCGCCTTCTACTCGGGTCTGGTCATCTCCAAAACGGTCATGCCCGCCCTCGGCATTGAACTGGCTGGAGGCATGGCTTGGAAGAGCCTGCACTCGCTCTCGTCGAACTTCACGTTGTTCATCACTGCCCTGCACCTGGCCGTGAATTGGAAATGGGTCGTGAAGCACATCGTCAGCCCGTTCCGCCGCCAGCCGCGACAAGTGGAAGCCCCCGTCACATCCATGCCCGTCAGCCAGACGCGCTAAATCGCTAATTGTCATTGCGAGGATGGCGATAGCCCGACGAAGCAATCCCCTCACCTATTTGGAGATTGCTCACCTGCCCTGACGGGCGGTGCCAGGGTCGCCGCAAAGAACGCGGCTCGCAATGACAAGCAAAGAATTAAGTGAAACAAGGAGAAATCATGTTCAAATCCACATTCGCCACCCTCGGGCGCATCGTCATTATCCTGGCCGTGGCCGCCATGATCATCGCTGGCGTCTCCACGCTGACATCCTCCACCAGCGACGCGACATCCATGCAACAACCGCCCGCCTTCGACGGCAACATGCCAGCCCGACCCGATCGCGAGGAAGGTGGATCCAGCGCCTTCGGCCTGCTGGAACTCGTCAAGAACATCGGCGTGACGGGACTCATCATCACCGCCTACTGGTCCCTCCAGAAGTGGGCGAACCAGATCAAGCGGACCAGCCGCCTAGCAGTTTGAGCGGCATCCCCCTCCCGACCAAGTCTCTGAGAATTTCTCGGAGACCTGTTTTTCTGACACGGATCGCACAGATTTCGCGGATTTATCATATCCGTGCGATCCGTGAAATCCGTGTGCAAAATTTATTCCCCAAATCCCGCGGGAGGGATTCCCAGAGCTTGGATCAAACGCGCCCAATAATTGACCTGCGCGGCTGTGCTGGCAAGGATGACGAACTCGCGCTCGGTGAAGGCGGCCTTCACCTTGTCCACGATCTCGGGGTGGACTTTCAACGGCGTGGACGAGATGAGACGCGTGTACGCGATGGCCAGTCTCTCGCGCTCGCTGAACGTGGCGACGCGCTCCACGTCCGAGCGCAGGGATGCGGCTTCCTCATCGGTGATGCCGTAGGCGCGATGCTCGTGCGAGTTCATGTCAATGCAAAAGGGACAGGCCGCGGCGATGGAGGCCGTCATGCGGATCAACTTGAGCATGCGCTTGTCCATCGCGCCATCTTCGTGGGCTACCAACGCTTCCATCACGCCTGAACCGATGGCGGCTTTGGGATACCAAGACAGGATCCGCGCGGGGAGCATGATCTTCCCTGTGACGCGCTCGGAAAACCAGATGCCGATCCTAAGAAAGAACGGGATGTGTTTGGGTGGGTCTATGAATGCTTGCACGTTTACCTCCACATGAATTGTATCGAAAAAAAAATCAGCCGGGCGGGCGCCCGGCTGGATCGTTAAAGCCCTACCTAGTGCATGTGACTCGCCGTCCCGAAGGCATGCTCGTATACCAACATGAAATAATATTTCCAGGCAAAGGGAGCGTGATAATCCAATGCAGTTCCGCGAGCGGATGCGGCCTTGTTCTTCAGGTTGGCCTCGAGGAAAGCCAGCATCTGCGCCCAGGCCTCGCCTTGTGCGCCGCCAGCCTCGATCCCAGCCACATCTTCCACAAAGGCGTGCGGCTGGCCTTCGTAGATGGAGATCTCGTGGGATACACCAGCTTCGGTCAGGGCTGCATCGAAGTCATGCACCTCCTCGAGCGGGATGGATTGATCGGCGCCGCCGAAGATCCCCAGCACCGGTCCCGGCAGAGACTTGAGCACGGTCGGGTCGGTTTCGGGCGAGCCGTAGAAGATGACCGTGGCGGCAAGTTGGTTGTTGTGCAGGCTATAGGCCAGCGAGGTCCGCCCGCCGTAGCAAAAGCCCAGAGTGGCGACGCGGCCCACGTCCACATCGGGTTGAGAGGCGAGCCAGGCGTAGATCGAATCGAGGTCGGCGTTCACGTCCTCGGGTTGGGTCGTGATGACTTGATAGATGGCGCGCGGGATCCAGGATGTGGTGGAGCCGCGGAAGGTATCGGGCGCGATGACGTAGTATCCCTCCTGCGCGAGCAGGTCTGCTTTGCCCACGATGGATTCGTTCAAGCCGAAGAACTCGTGGATCATGATGACGGTTGGGAAGGGACCCTCGCCCGATGGTTTTGCCACATAGGCGCGCACGTCCGGGCCGCCGTTCATGCCCGGGACGGTGAGGTTGGTGACCGCGTCGAGGCGCGAGCCGCCCACTGCAAAGTCCAGCGCGACCGAGGCGACGAGGAGAACAATCAGGGTCAGCAGTGTGATCAATAAGCCGAGCAAAATCCGTTTGACGAGTCTCATGGGTTTCTCCAGAATAAGGTTGGTGCGAATTTTGCCACGTTTCGCTCGCAATAACTATCAGGTACGCGCGGCCCGCGAAAGGTCAGGACGGAAGCGGTTTTACCATCCACAGGGATGTGAAAAAGGAGAAAACCTGGTGGTACTGCTCCACATTCCCTCCGACGTTCCTGCAGGACTCGCGGACGAGGGAATCGAGTCGATCAAGCTGACGGCATCTTTCAAGCCGGCGAGGCGGTAGTCGGTGCTGGTGAAATGGTGTGGGCGCTTGGAAAACAGGAAAGTCACGCTCCCGCAGAAGCATTACCGTCTGTGAGCAATTGAGGCGAAGAATTTTTGAAGGACGGCTTGATTTTTTCAAAATTAAGCCGTCCTTTTTTGAGAAAATCCCATCTTTTGTGTAGAAATATTACAATTGCTATTGACAAATGTGAATTTATTGCTAAAATATATTAAGTTTATAAAACAATGTATAAGAAATATTGAGGACAACATGGAAAATTCAAACCACCCCCCTTCATCCAATTGGGCTCGCAAATATTTCACCATTTTTGCCGGGCAGGCCGCTTCCATCTTTGGGAGCGGATTGGTGCAATTTGCGCTGGTCTGGTACTTGACCAAACAAACAGGATCGGCCACCGTGCTGGCGACGGCCACCCTGGTTGCGCTCCTGCCTGAGACGTTGCTCAGCCCCCTCGTGGGAGCCCTGGCCGACCGCTGGAATCGACGTTACATCATGATCGCCGCTGACTCCTTCGTAGCGGCCGCAACCGTCGCTCTCGCCATCCTCTTCTGGACCGGGACAGTGGAAATTTGGCACATTTACATCATCATGGCTATGCGCTCGGTAGGTGGAATCTTCCATTACTCCGCGATGAACGCGTCCACGGCCTTATTGGTCCCTTCTGAACAGCTGCAACGCGTCTCAGGGATCAACCAATCCCTGCGCGCGGCGATCAATATCATCGCTCCGCCCACAGGTGCCCTGCTCATAACTTTGATGCCCCTCCAGGGTGTGCTCTTCATTGATGTTGCCACTGCCGCGTTGGCGATCCTGCCCTTGCTCTTTTACTCGATCCCGCAACCTGTCCGCGAGCTGGATGAAAGCGGCAAACACAAGACCAGCGTGATGCAGGATATGAAAGAGGGCTTCGAATACATTTGGGCATGGCCTGGCTTGCTGGCGATCTGTGTACTGGCTCTGTTGGTAAACTTCCTGCTCACACCCACCGGGTCGCTGATGCCCCTGCTCGTGACGGAACACTTCGGATTGGGCGCCATGCAATTCGGCTTAATGGACTCCATCTGGGCCTTTGGAATGGTTGCGGGTGGAATTCTCCTCGGCGTTTGGGGCGGCTTCAAGCGCAAGATCGTGACCGGCATGATGGGCGTCGCCGGCATTGGCCTGGGCATCCTGATCGTGGGACTTGCACCGTCCAACATGTTCTGGCTGGCTGTTGCGGGTATGACCATCTCCGGTGTGATGAACCCGATCGCGAATGGCTCTCTCGGCGCGATCCTGCAGGCGGAGGTAAAGCCGGAGTTTCAGGGACGCGTGATGGGCGTTCTGATCAGCCTCTCCACCATCATGTCGCCGCTGGGGCTTATCATCGCTGGTCCCGTTTCGGATGCAGTAGGAATTCGCACCTGGTATTGGGCGGCAGGATTACTCTCACTGTTGATGGGTATCGGCTCATTCCTGGTACCGGTCATCATGTCCGTAGAAAATGGGCGCAATGGTAACAAACCCAAAGACGAGGCGTCCACCGCCCAGGTGGCAACAGCGGATTAATACAAAACCGCGAAGGCGATCGCCTTCGCGGTTTTTTTTATTTCAGTCGTCGCCTCCGCCGCCCCCGCCGCCATCTCCCCCGCCGCGTTCGTTGTGACAGGTGTTACAGTCTGCCTCGAACACGGAACTCGGATGGCAGGTCTGGCAGCCTCCCCCTCCGCGCCCCTCTTCCCGTCCGTGGTTCACATTGAACCAGGGATGCCCCAATCCATATTGCGCAGGCGACCAGCCATTCACAGTATGGCAGCCCTGACAATTGGAACCGAAGACCGAACCATGCCATCCCGGATTGCCGTGACAGTTGAAACAATCCGGCGAAGTCCCTGCATATTGACGATCTTTATGACAGGACTCGCAAGGCACATCACGATGACCAGCGCTCAAAGGCAGTTTAGATTTGGAGTGATCAAAAGCGGGTGTCCAGCCCTCCGTTTTATGGCAGGCTGCACAATCAGTGCTGAAGGCACCTGAATGCTCATCATCCTCAAGATGACAATCCACACATTCCATACCCATCTCGCGATAAACCTTGTCTGCGTGACACTCCTCGCAAGCCACATCTATGTGCTTGCCGGTCAACTCGAAACGGG
>CAYNQA010000139.1:4406-8088 GCA_964399225.1 uncultured Anaerolineaceae bacterium | reverse complement strand
TGTTCGGGGCCGAGGTCGCGCAGGGCTTTGAGGGAGAGGATGATATTCATAAGGGGATCCGCAGATTGCGCTGATTACGCAGATTTTTTTCTTTTTATTTTTTTATCCGCGTAATCTTTAAAATCTGCGGATGATATTAACCGATGCGATTCATGTGCGCGAGGACGTGGAAGAAGAGCGCCAATTGAAGCGCGTGAGCGATCTCGCCGCGCTTTGCCATGGCGATGACTTCCTCGAGCGGGATGAGATGCACTTCGATCTCTTCAGATTCATCGAGGTACTGCGCGGCCACGAGTTTTGCGCCGGTGGCAACGTAGCCGTACATGGTGTTGGTTTGGCTGGCCGGGTTGGGGTGGAAGCGCGCGATCTCGGTGAACTCGGCGGCTTCGTAGCCGGTCTCTTCGAGCAATTCGCGGCGCACACCCGCTGCCACATCTTCGCCGTCTTCCACAATCCCCCCGGGCAGTTCCCAAAACACATCTTGCACACCGTGACGATATTGGCGGATCATGACGACTTCGTTCTTTTCGGTTATGGCGCAGACATTGGCCCAGCGGCGATACTCGAGGATCATCGGCTCGAAGGTTTTACCATTCGGCAGTTCGCACGTGTCAATGCGCACGCGCGGACGAATGTATCTCGACTCAAGGATCTTCCAGGGGGTGAGACTCACGACTCCTCGCTTTCCATTCCCTGGCGGGCCACACGGTTGATCTCGTCCAGCGACTGTCCGCGCGCCTTCTCCAATCGTTCGAAGCGGTGCGCGAACTGGTCCATGGCGTAGTGGATGAAATCATCCTCCACCAGCCCAAACGGGACCACCTCGTAGCGGGCGAAGGCATCGCCGATCACGCCGATGGCGAGCGGCAGGATGGTGTTCATGTGCGTCTCGAGATTGTCCCATTCATCGGGGTGTTCCGCCACGAGACGCGAGAGCAGGTACACGCCATACGCAATATGCCGCGACTCGTCCTGCTTGAGCAGGGAAATGCCCTTGCGCAGGCCGGGCAGGAGATCGTTGCGTTCGAGCATGGTGAAGAAGGCGTGATAGCCGGTCTCGGCCAGCACACCCTCGACCACCATGTTGTACGTCACCGAGGCGCGGATCTGCGCGGCGGGGCTGGAATCGGATTTGAGTCCGAGCAGGGCTTCGGGCAGGGCGTGATAAAAGATCTGCTTGTAGTTGTCGGTGTGATAGTGGGACAGGTTGACCGGCGCCTCACAAACTTCATCCAAAAACCTGCGGAAGAAATCGGTGTGTTTGGCTTCCTCGAAGAGAAAGGTGGTGAGGTACATCTCCTCTTCCACGCGGCCTTCGCGGGCAACAACCTCGATCAGCGGAAGCAGGTCGAGCGTGACGGCTTCTTCGCCAGCCACAAAGAGCCCGAGCAGGAGCCAGATCAGGTCTTTCTCCTCAGCGGTGAAGTTGGCCCAATCGGCTTTGTCTTTTGAGAGGTCAATATCCGAGGGATTCCAGATGCCGAGCTTCTTGGCCTTCTCATACAGGCGCATGGGCGGCAGGGAGCGGTCCAGGCCGCGGGTGGTGGTGGCAAAGGAGGTGTGTTCCATGCAAATATTTTATCACCCGCCCTGCATGGAACGGGGAGCCTTCCATTACCGTTTAGTAGATACCATCCAAACGGAAAAGGACCTGCCATGAAACAAAGCAGCACGGCATTTGCAATCCTACTCCTGCTGGCATCCGCAACAGCCTGCACCGGCGCCGATCTCTCCACCGCACAGATGAACAGCGCCGTGCAAACACTTACAGCCACGGTCCAGCCACCCACTGTCACAGCCACACCCGATCCAGATGAAAGTGCGATTGTGCTGCTGCTGAACCACGGTTTTGAACAAATCAGCGACCCGCTGGCACAGACTCTCGATGCACGGTATCAGGTTCTCGATGTTAGCTTTCCACTGGACGGGAACAACAAGGCATCCACATTCCTTGTACAGGTGCGATGTGAGTGTGTCAACGGTGGTTGCTGCACAGCAGAGCGCACCTTCGTGATGCTCGTCCACGCCATGAAGTCGGTGGCAGACAAGGTGGCACGGCAGGTACCTGGCACCGTCACGAATTTGCAAGTTGCCAGCCTCGACCATGCTGCGTCCATGGGAATTGTGTTGGTCTCGTGGCAGGATATGGCAGATTATTTTACAGGGACGATCAACGGCTTCCAACTTGGGGGAAGAGTGATTAAACTTGGGCCGTGACCCGCGCCCGAACCCTTCTCCTCTGCCTGCTCGTTCTGGGCTTGACCCTGGCCTGCTTCGCCCCCATCGAGCCGCGACCAGACCTGGGGTTTGATCCCGCCTCGCTACCGGCCGGCCGGACCGGGGTCCCGTATGAAGCGACGATCCGCGTGGTGGGACATGTCACGCCGGTGATCGGTTTCGTCATCGCGGAGGGAAGTCTGCCAGGCGGATTGACGTTGGAATATCACGAACGCGATGATTTCGCGCGCATCACAGGCACCCCGACCCAAGCCGGCACGTTCACGTTCAAATTAACAGCATATTGCCAGGGCACGAATGTCAGTGGTCAAATGGGAGAAAACGAGTTTACAATGGTAGTCATCGAGCAACCATGACAATCAATTATCGCAAAGGCACCATCGAAGATTCACATTCCGTATTCCAGGTGTTCGTCGAGTCCATCATGGACTTGAGCGAGCGCACCAACGTGATGGCCATCACGGGCGGGCGCGACCCGCAAGTGCTGGAGAACATGTGGCAGAGACGCAAGTCCATGTTCGATTTCCTCGCGCAAAACGCCGCGCAATTTTGGGTGGCCGAAGAGGATGGCAGGATCATGGGGTATGCGCGCTCGATCGAACACGACGGAGTGATGGATCTGACCGAGTTCTTCGTCTCGCCGAAGAGTCAATCGGCGGGGGTCGGGCGCGAACTCCTGGCGCGGGCCTTTCTGAGCCGTACGGCACAGTACAAGGTGATCGTGGCCACCACGGATGACCGCGCGCTTTCGCGTTATTTGAAGGCCGGTGTGTACGGGCGTTTCCCGATCAAGTATTTTTCGCGCAAGGCCGAGCATGTGGATGTGAAGACCGATCTATCCATTGAGTCGCTCATCACCGAGCACCACATGACCGAACTCAACCGCATCGACCGTACGGTGATGGGACATGTGCGCCCGTCCATTCACCGCTGGATCGCCACGGACCGCGAGGGATTCATCTATCGCCGCAAGGGGGAAGTGGTCGGCTATGGCTACAGCGGCGGACCGTATGCGCTGTTGAACGATTCTGATTTCCCCGCTGTGCTGGCCCATGGCGAAAGCCGCGCCGCCGAGCTGGAAAAAAACTTCGGCGTGGAAACTCCGCTGATCAACCGCAAGGCCATCCAGTATTTCCTCGAGCGCAAGTATGAGATCGACTCGTTCACCGTGCTGTTCATGAGCAATGAACCGTTCGGGAAGTTCGAAAACTATCTCTGTTTCTCCCCGATATTTTTTATGTGATGTAGCAAAGAACTCAAACACGAAGGACACAAAGTACACAAAGGAGAAAGGCGAATTCGCCTTAGGCAATAAACCTTCGTGACCTTGGTGTCCTTTGGGTTAATTGTTTTTACACCGCGCACGTGAACAGTGCGATCTCCATCTCTTGCGGGGTTAGCCCGCCGTGGTGACCGTAATAGCGCTGATCGAACCGATCACGGA
>CAYNQA010000139.1:0-4306 GCA_964399225.1 uncultured Anaerolineaceae bacterium | reverse complement strand
TGCGGGGTTAGCCCGCCGTGGTGACCGTAATAGCGCTGATCGAACCGATCACGGACGTACCACCACGTCGCTTCGTAGCGCTTCGAGAGGATCACCAGATTTCCAACACGGCTTTTGAATTCGGGGGAAAGCACCGGGCCGAAGTAGCCTTCTTTCATCAAGTCGCTGACTTTCGCCACCTCGGCTTTGCCTTCGAGCCTGCTTGCGAGGAAACCCTGCGCTTCATCGAGCATGTCATCTTTGACGTAGAGGAACATGTCGCGTGCGGAACCCGCCGGGACGAGCAGCTGTCCATCGCGGTTCGATTTGAAGAAACGCTCAACCCCGTTGAAGCGCGCGTCGGTGTTGAGAAAGGTCGTGGTGCGTGGATCCACTTCGGAGGCGCCATGATCCGCCGTCATTAGAAACAGGACACGCTTGCCTTTTGGGAACATGCGCGCGAAGTAATTTTCCATGATGAGCAGGAATGTCTCGATCTCGGCTTCGGTCTGCGATGCATTGGGGCCGTATTCATGGCAGAGGCCGTCGATCTTGTCGAAATAGAGATGCACGTAGGTGGGCTTCTTCTGTCTTTCGAGCAGCAACCCAACATTGACCAGCGCCTCCGAGAGGGTTTTGAAGGAATTCAGGGTCGCGCCGTTCATAACCACATTGGAATACGTGGACGGCGTGTAATCGCGTATGCCGAAGACGTGCGACTCAACCCCGTCGTTTCGCAACTGATTGTAGAAGGTTTGCTTCGGGTAAAGTTTCTTCGCGTCAATGTGACCCTTGAGGGTGTCACGGTCCTTGTCGCCGGAGAAGGAGAATAACAGCGGCGCGATGACGCGGTCGAGTTGCGGCTCATAGTAATACCACTCGTAGACGCCGCTCTCGCCCACCGGTAAACCGGTGTGAATGGTGGTGACGTGCGCCGCCGTCGTGGACGGGAATTGCGAGGTTAGTTTTTCCTGCGTCCCTTCGCGGGCGAGGCGCTTTAGGAAGGGCGCATCCTGAAAACGTTCGATGAAGCGCCAGCCGAAACCGTCGATCAGGAAGAACACGACGGCGTCGTACTGTCCCGAAGCGAGGTGCGCGCGAATACGGGCGGGGATTCCCGCGTAGCCGCCGGAGTCGTAGCGAGGTTTGACGAAGTGGTTGCTGAGGGGCATGAGATCTCCTTGGGGCAAGTTTAATCGACTCCGACCGATAATTCGGGAATCGCCACAAACAAAATATTGATTGATAAAACTTTATTGAGGGAACAACAACTCAAACCGGCTGCCGCGCCCCGTTTCGCTTTCAACACGGATCGTTCCCCCGTGCAATTCGACGATGGACTTGGCGATCGCCAGCCCCAAACCCGATTGGTCCCCACTTCTGGATTCGTCGCCGCGAAAGGAGCGCTCGAAGATGTGCGGCAGAACCTCGGCTGGGATACCGCTTCCGTTATCCTGGACACTCACGATTAAACTCATCCCAGCCTGCTTCGCCGACAATTGGATTTCTCCGTTCTTCGGCGTATACCGTAATGCGTTACTGACCAGGTTCCCCAAAACCTGTTCCATGCGCTCGATATCCATATTGACGGCGGTGAGTCCCTGTTCTACTTCGACAGTGAGGGCTATCTTCTTTTCTTCGGCTTGCGAACGGTATGCCACTGCTGCACGTTCCAGCAAATCGGAGGGAATGACGGATTGGAGATAGAGCTTCAATTCTCCCGCATCGGCGAGAGACAAAGTGCGCAAATCCTCAACGAGACGTTGTAGATGCTGGACCTCAGTGCGCATGGCGGCGAACCGCTCCGGGGTTGGCCCGAGTTTTCCATCCTGTAAAGACTCGAGATAGCCGTTCAATACAGTGAGCGGATTGCGTAAGTCGTGGGCAATGTCGGCGGTCATCTGCTTGCGGGATCGATTCGCCTGTGTGAGGTCCGCGCTCATTTGGTTGAAAGCGTGGGCGAGTTCGCCCAACTCGTCATCGGAATGAACAGCGACGCGTTGATCGAGCTTTCCCTGCGACATCTCACGTGCGGCGACGGTCAGGTCGCCGACGGGACGGGCAAGGGAGCGCGCCAGTAATAGGCCGAATCCCAATGCTACTAGCATCCCTGCAAGACCCGCAAACCAGAAGCCTCGATTGATTTGATCCAGATACTTTTGGTCAATTGGTTTACGAATAAGAGGCTGCCCCGTGGAAATCACTGTGCCAAAAATATCCCCTACACTTTCGATAGGGATGCCCTTATCTAATTCACCTTGTTTAACCTTTTGTCCGACCATGTAGGGCGCGCTTGCCACAACGACTTTGCGGTCTCTGTCAACAAGTACAAAGGGCTGCAGCGGCGGGTTGACCTCATTCAGCGGCGGCAGTAGTTGTTGTTCGCGCAGATAGGTGTCCACGCCATCCCAGGAATGCTGGGCCAGATAATAATCTTTTGCCGCCTGGGCAAATTCGTTTTGCCGCTGGATCTCAAGATATTGGTTGAACTCGATAGAGATCAGCCCTCGGATCAATGCCACAGCCAGCCCAATCACGATCAGGCTGAGGAGCAGGAAGGCGAAGGTGAGTTTGTGGGTGAGTTTCAAGTTTCAGATCCCAAGTTGGCTTTAGACGGAGGTGAATTTGTAGCCGACTCCAAAAACAGTGATGATGTGTTTGGGATGGGACGGGTCTTTTTCGATCTTGGTGCGCAGGTTGCGGACGTGGACGTCGATGGTGCGTTCCACATTTTCCAAGGTGGAGCCTTGCAATTTGAGGAGCAATTCGGAGCGCGAGTAGACCCGCCCGGGGGTGGACATCAGTATGTAGAGCAGATCGAATTCGGATGGTGTGAGGTTGACAAGTTCGCCGTTCACGTGGGAAGTGCGGGAGAAACGATCAAGGTGGATGTCGCCAAGTATGAGCATATCCGCTTCGAGCGGAGTCCGAACCGCACGTCGTAACACGGCGTTGATTCGAGCGACGAGTTCCTTCATCCCAAACGGTTTGGTGACGTAATCGTCCGCGCCGAGTTCGAGGCCGAGCACTTTGTCGGTCTCGTCAAGTTTCGCAGTGAGTAAAATGATGGGCGTCTCACGTTCTTTGCGATACAACTTGATGAACTCGTAACCGCTCATCTCGGGCATCATAATGTCAAGCAGGATCAGGTCGGGCTTTTCGGCGCGCGCGGTATAGAGGGCCTCGCGTCCGTTGGCTGCGATAAAGACACGGAAGCCCTCGGCTTCGAGATATTCACGCACGAGGTTGCGTACATTTGCTTTGTCATCGGCGACGAGGATGGTCTTCATGGTTTGATTGTAGCGCAAAAGAATTAACCACAAAACCACGGAGAAAAATTTCAGTGATCTCCGTGTGCTCCAGAGTGAAATCTACGGGGTTGTGATGGTGTAGGAATAATCCACCTGCCCGTTTTGCTGACTGGGCTTTTCCTCCACATACGAGCGGACATATTCCACGGTCACCTGTTCAGGGCTAACGGTGACGCGCATATGACCTGGTCCGCCGAGGATGGTACCGTTAACATAGCCATAATCCGCGGCGCTGTCGGTGCTGTTTGGGCGGGCAGAACCAGGTTGGGGGACTTCCTGATATACAATCCCATCGAGTTCTTGATGGACGAAGAGATGGTCGTGACCGTGAAAGACGGCATTGACATGGTTTGCAACCAGTAATTGATGAATGGGCATGCCCCAGCCTGGGCGATTTACATCGAAACCATACGAACCATCGGGGTTGAGTCCACCCCACTCATGATAGGGAGCGACTTCCACGCCGCCGCGCCCGTCTTTTTCTAGCCCGCCGATGAGTTGGTGGATGAAGACGAATTTCCATTTGGCGTTGCTGGTTTCGAGCGTGCGCTTGAGCCATTGATATTGTTCGTTGCCGAGCGTGGGATTCCACAAATCTGTGGTGTTGCCTTTGGTGGGCGGCGTGAACCAATATGGGTCAAGGACGATAAACAACGCGTCGCCCCACATGAAGGCGTAATAATTCTGCAAGTCGCCGACAGTAGCGTGTGGGGTTGTGTTGCCCGAATAAAATTCATTCGGCACAGGGTTGGGGAAATATTGAGTCCGCAGTCCCGCCGACCAGGCGGACATCGCTTCACCGTCTTTTCCGCGTGGCGCGCCTTCGCCATCGTGATTGCCCAACACCAGGAACAGCGGAGCCGTATCCGCGAGTTGACCGAAGAAAAAACGTTGGGCAAGATATTGTGGAAAGGCGTCGGTATAGGGTTTGTACTTGTCGGTCATGAAGGTGTCGCCCATATCAATGACGAAGTCGGGGTTGTCGGCGCGTTGGTTGGCGAGGGTCTGCAAATAGA
>CAYNQA010000138.1:0-8107 GCA_964399225.1 uncultured Anaerolineaceae bacterium | reverse complement strand
AGAATGCACACGTCCCTCTCGATAATCTGATCGGCGATGAAGGCCGAGGCCTCCAGCAAACGCTCTCCACACTCGATGGCGGGCGGATTGCGATCGCAGCCATATCGGTGGGATTGGCGCAAGCCGCCTTCGAAGCGGCTATTCGATATGCAAAAGAGCGTACCGCTTTCGGTCACCCCATCGCCGACTTCCAGGCATTGCAATGGAAGCTCGCCGACGCTGCCACCGAGATAGAGCTTGCACGCACCATGTTGTATCGCGCCGCCTGGCTCAAGGAGGAAGGACGACCATATTCTATTGAGGCAGCCATGGCGAAGCTTTATGCAAGTGAAATGGCCGAGCGCGTTTGCTACAATGCCATCCAGATTCACGGTGGTTACGGGTACAGCCGCGATTATCCCGTAGAGCGCATGTATCGCGATGCCCGCCTGATGAGCATTGGCGAAGGGACGAGCGAGATCCAGCGCATGATCATCGCGCGAAATGTATTGAACAAATAGAAGGAAAATAAAAAAACAGGAGATCACCAAGCGATCTCCTGTTTTTGATTCTGAGGCTGCGTAACTAAAAACTGACTGTGATAAGTTCCTTGATGGCTTCAAACGTATCGGGGCCGATGCCATCCACGAACATGACATCCTCGATCGCAAAGAATGGTCCAAACTCATTACGGTAATCAATGATGGCTTGCGCAAGCGAAGGGCCGATGCCGGGAAGGGTTTCAAGTTCAGCCGCCGTCGCAATATTGATATCGATCAAATCCACTGGACCCGATGACTGCCCGCCATTACTTCCAGCCGCTGACCCAACACCCGGCGCAAACGAAAATGGAGATTGCGTTGGAGCCATGCCCGCAATGTATGGAATCTCAAGCCGCTGTCCATCTTCCAGCGGAGCCGCCAGGTTGAGACCCGATTTGTCGGCTTCTGCCAGCAACCCACCCGCAGCTTGCACTGCATCTTTCACGCGTGCACCGTTGTGGAATTCATAGACGCCCGGGCGCGGCACGGCGCCAGAGACATCCACCACCAGCGGCGCCTCTGTGGGAGGCGGCAGCAACGCTACGGAGTTTCCGCGCGGTTGACGCACAACGATCCAGAGCAGACCGCCGAGGGTCAAGCCGATCAAGACGCCGATGAAGGTTGGATAAAAGGCTCGCAGAATATCTTGTTTTGTTGATTGCATGGCTGTATTTTATCCCAATTTTTTACACGTAGAGATTATCAGAAACTTAGAATACCTTTTGGGAGCGCTTTTTCGGAGGAAAAGAAGCCGAAAAGCACACCCCGCGCATCAAAAAACAGCTAGTCCAGACGCATCACTGACAGGGTTGCGCCGTCACGGAACATCATCAAATTGGCCAGCTTCTGTATCCGACGGAAATACGGGGTCAACTCGGAGGATGGTAAAGAGCGAAAACCAAATTTGATGTAGAACAGCTCAAGGTCGGAGCGGCAAGTGAGGTATATGGGGCGCGGAGTTTCTGCCAGGAGGCGTTTAATGATCTCGCGAGCGAGACCTTGTCCGCGCCAATCAGGGTGGACAGCGATGGAAGCCAGTTCAAGCGTCCCTTCAGAGTGCGGCTTGATCTGCCCGCACGCGATCAGTGTCCCGTCCGGTGCGGAAGCGATGATGAAGCGGTTCCAATCCAGTGCCATCGGGTTGATCCGCACAAGGTGAATGAGATCATGAATTGCGGATGAATCGTCCGCGGTTGCAGGGCGAAAAGTAATATCAGTTTGCATATGTAGCCACTAAAACAACGAGTGTGTAAATATACCAATGGATAAAGAAGGGGTACAGGAATGACTTTGTGCGCCAGGCGATCCAACCAAAAGCAAAACCGCCGAAGATGGTGGAGAACGTTTCGATCTGCGGCTTGCCGATATGGGCCAAGGCAAATGGAACCGCCTGCAGCCAGATGGCCTCAGGACCGAACTTGCGTGCATACCCAAACAGGATCCAACCGCGGAACATGAACTCCCATCCGAATAGCTCGAGGAAAGTGGTCCACGGCAGGTAGGCAGTAAAGCCCTCGTAATAAGAACGCATGGAGGAGTCTCCCCTGCCAAGCAGATAGATGACGGGAGTCATGAGAAGGATGCCGGCCAGGGTAAAGAGTAGACCTGCACGCCAATCACCGAGGGTGAATCCGTATTCACGCGGCGACTCGCGGAAGATCAGGATGGTTACGATCACCGGCAGAACCAGATACAGGATGGTGCGGTCGATTTCCTTGAACGGGGTCAAGCGCTGGTAGGCATCCACCGTGAGCAGAAGGGTGGACACAACTGTAATGATCGCTATTCTTTTATCGAATAAGTTGAGCTTCGGCAATAATGAGTGCATGGATATGCGAGAAAACGAAAAGCCAGCCCCTCTCGCAGGGAGAGGAGCTGGTGGCGGGGTAAACGGTTGCGAGGTGCAGCCCGATCGGGTCAGGCCGTGACGCGCTCAGCTTCGATCTTGCGCTGAATGAATGGCGCAAAGTATCCGGCGTAACGTTCCTGCAGTTCCGGGCGGCGCCAGTCGGCACCGGTGACACGTCCACGGCAATGCGGTTGTTCGCAATTACAATCGAACTCGTCGTAATTGGTGTCGTCGCACATGGCGTAATCAAAGGTAATTTCCTCACCGGGTTGGATATCGCGCATCGCGATCAGCGATGTGGCGCCGCTGAGGCCGGCATTCGGATCACAGCTATGATTGAAGCAATCCGCCGGGTCGCCGAGAAGCGGATTATAGAGGAACAGTTCTTCCTCGATCTGCAGAACGCGTTTTGAAAAATCGGGGATGTTCGGGTCGACTTCGTCTTTGGTGATGATCTTTCCGCCCCAAAAGACGAGCACCTCGTGCTTGGAAATCAACTGGCGGGCAATGATACCGCAACCGCCTTTTTGGTGAAATGGCCCCGCGACCAGCTTGGGGTTAAGATAGGAGAAGAATTCGCTCACTCGTCAGTCCCTTTCGGTAGATGGAAATAGGCCGATATTATCGGCCGAGAAATGGGCAAACGCCCAGATCGATGTGTCTTGCTGTAACAAGCTCGGAGGCATTTTGGCATCAAGCCTTAACATGGGGTCTCCTTTCCATTGTTACGATTGTACTTTATCTTCCCTCAGTATCGGAAGATTCCGCAGAGATCTTCTGTGCAAAAAAGATAGGCAGGAAGGTAATAAGAATCACGAACATTGCGACCACGTTGGTCACTGGCCTGTCACGCGGACGTGTCAATTGCGAGAAGATCCAGATCGGGAGCGTGGATTGCTGACCGGCAGTGAACGTCGTGACGATAACCTCATCGAATGAGAGGGCAAATGCAAGCATGCCGCCCGCGAGAAGCGCTGTGGCGATATTCGGGAGCACCACGTAACGGAAGGTTTGGAAGCCATTGGCACCCAGGTCCATGGAAGCTTCCACCTGCGTGCCCGATGTACGACGGAATCTTGCAAGCACATTGTTGTAGACGACGACAACGCAGAATGTGGCATGGCCGATCACAATCGTCCAAAACGAGAATGGCATGTCGAGCGTGCCGATGGCGGAACGCAAAGCAATGCCTGTCACAATACCAGGCAGTGCGATAGGCAGGACGAGCAAAAACGAGACAGCTTCACGCCCGAAAAATTCACTGCGATACACCGCGGCAGCCGCAAGCGTGCCAAGGATGAGCGCAGAAAAAGTTGCAACCAGGGCCACCTGCACGCTAAGCGTAAGCGCGCGCCAGAGATCCTGGCGGGCAAGTGCTTCGCCAAACCATCGCGTTGTCAGGCCGGGAGGAGGAAATGTGTAGGTGGCTTCGTCTGTCGTGAAGGCGTAAAGGAAGATAACGAGCAGAGGCGCATACAGGAAAATCAATCCTGCCAGCGCGCCGAGCTTTAAACCGAAAGAGGCTTTTTCGCCGGTGGAATTAGAGGGCATCGAAGGCTCCCAGCTTGCGGGCTATCAGCAGATACGCGATCATGATGATGACCGGCCCCATTGTGAACGCGGCAGCCAGAGGGATATTTCCCGATGTGCCTTGATACGAATAGACGGCCTGGCCGATGAAGAAACGCGAGTTGCCAAGCGATTGCGGGACAATGAAATCACCGAGAGTGAGCGAGAAAGTAAAGATCGAGCCGGCAACCACACCCGGAAAAGCAAGCGGAAGGATGACAGTCCTGAAGGTTTGAGAGGGCTTTGCGCCCAGATCACCCGAAGCTTCGATCAGCGACTTGGGCACCCGCTCGAGCGCCGTCTGGATCGGAACGATCATGTATGGCAGCCAGATGTAGCAAAATGCGATGAACATTCCGATCGGCGAGAGTGAAAGCGATGATCCGCCGATGGATGGAATGGACAACAATCCATCCAGGATGAAACTGAGATGCAACTGCGCAAAGATCCACGAAACAATGCCTTCTTTGGCAAGGATCAGTTTCCATGCGTACACACGCACCAGATAGCTCGACCAAAGCGGGAGCGTGACTGCAATGTAGAGCCAGGTTCGGGCGCGGCGCGAAGCGAAACGGGCAATGTAATAAGCCAGTGGAAATGCGATCAGTGCGTCGGCGATCGTCACAGAAAGCGCCATGCCAGCGGTACGAAAGAAGATTCCCAGATTGGTCGGCTTGAGCAATTCAAGGTAGGTACGCAAAGTGAACTCGCGCACCACCAACCCGGTGAATTCTTCAAGATAAAAGAAGCTGTTCACCAACAGGGCGAACAACGAGCCGAGATACACAACAAACATGTAGATCATCGGCGGCCCGAGCAGCAAAAAGAGTACAAGCTTTGGGCGTTGGTACAGGTAATTGGAAAGGCGTTGCAACATAATGGCCTATATCCGGCTGATATGATCCTTGTTCCAATACAGGCGCACGCGCTGGCCTTTGTTCTTGAGGACATCCATCGATGTGGATTTGAGGTTTTGCTCCACCACCACGAGGTCACCGCCGCCATCCACCTCGACGAGATAACGTGTGAACAATCCGAGGTACACCACATCACGGATGAGCCCGTCAGCAGAATACGCCTCAGCCGGGACGGGCTGGGCTGGTGAGGCCATGTGGATCTTTTCCGGGCGGATGGAGAAGGTCTGCGGCGAGCCGGTGATACGCTGAGCCGCTTCACCGCTTACCAGATTCGAGGTTCCCACGAACCCAGCCACGAACGGCGTGGCAGGGTGCTCATACACATCTGCCGGGCTGCCGATCTGTTCGATCTTCCCCTCGCGGAATACGGCAATACGGTCGCTCATGGTCAGGGCTTCCTCCTGATCATGGGTGACAAAAATGAATGTAATACCCACTCTTTTTTGTATGGATTTGAGTTCCACTTGCATTTGTTGGCGGAGTTTCAGATCGAGAGCGCCGAGAGGCTCATCCAACAACAAGACTTTGGGGTGGTTGATGAGCGCGCGCGCCAAAGCCACGCGCTGGCGCTGTCCGCCGGAAAGCTGGGAGGGTTTACGTGATTCGTAACCGGGCAATTGCACCAGCTCGAGCATTTCGGCGGCCCGTTTTTTGCGTTCTTCCTTTGCCACCTTTTTGATCATCAGACCATAGGCAATGTTCTCCCCCACCGTCATATGCGGAAAGAGCGCGTAATCTTGAAAGACCGTGTTCACATCGCGTTCATATGGAGGCAGCCTGGACACTTCCTGCCCATACAGAAAGATCCGTCCCGATGTGGGTTGATCGAATCCGGCGATCATGCGCAAACAGGTGGTTTTTCCTGAGCCGGAAGGGCCAAGCATGGAAAAGAATTCGCCGTCGCGAATCTCCAAGTCCACCTCGTTCACGGCTTTCACTTCGCCAAAATGGCGGCTTACTTTTTCAAAACGTATGGCGGGGTTGGTCAATGTCACTCCAATTTATTGAAGAAGTGACAGTCACCTTTTGAGTGACTGTCACTTCGAACTACAGAACAGAACTACTGGCTGATGATCGCAATGTAGGATTCAACCCACTTGCTGTACGGGACGCAGTCACCCGCGCCGTCCGAGCAGGCCGCGGTCGGCGTGCGCCAGAACCAGATGCCGTCGAAGTTGTCGAAGCCGTTGGTGTTGCAACCAGCATCGGTCAACAGTTCGTTGCCGGTGCAAGCCGCAGGGACAGCGGGCACCGAGCCGAACCAGGCCGCCAGGTCGCCTTGCAGTTTCGGGTTGAGCGACCATTCCATCCACATGTAGGCGCAGTTGGGATGCGGCGCTTCCGCGTGCATCATGGTTGAGTCCGCCCAGCCAGTTACGCCTTCGACCGGGAACACGGACTTGATCGCCGCGCCTTCGTACTGGAGAAGGTTCACCTGGAACGGCCAGGAGCCGGAGGCGACCACACCTTCGTTCTTGAAGTCGTCCATCTGGACGAAGGCATCGTGCCAGTAGCGGTTGATCAACGAGCGCTGACTCTGGAGAAGAGCCACCACCGCGTCGAACTGCGCCTGGTTCAGATCGTAGGGATTATCAATGCCGAGTTCGGGATTGTGATACTTGAGGTAGAGCGCCGCATCCGCAATGTAGATCGGGCCGTCGAAAGCCTGCACGCGTCCCTTGTTCGACTGACCGTCGGGAAGGGTCATCTCTTCGAAGGTCACATTCCAGGAGGTCGGCTCCTCGGTGAACACCTCGGAGTTAAACATCAACACGTTCGGGCCCCACTGATAGGGAACGCCGTAGTGCTTGCCATCCACGAAATGCCAGGGGGCTTCCTTCAGGCGGTCATCCACGGTGTTCCACGAGGCGATCAGGTTGATATTGATCTCCTGCACTTTACCGGCAGCGATCAAGCGATTGGACGCATCGCCGGAGGCCGTTACCAGGTCAAAACCGCCCTCGTTCATCAAGGTCACCATCTCATCGGAGGTGGCGGCAGTCTTAACCTTCACCACACAACCGGTCTGCTTTTCAAATTCGGTCACCCAGTCATAGGCCGGGTCAGTCTCGCCGCGTTCAATGTAACCAGCCCAGGCAATGATCGAAACTTCACCTTCACCGGCGCCGATCTTTTGCATCGGACCACCGGCAGATCCACCACCGCTGCACGCGGAAAGGACCATGCTGGCAAGGACGAACACAGCAAGCAATGTATAAGCGAACTTGGACTTCATTCTCTCTCTCCTTTGATTATTGATTCGAGTCGGTTGGCCGTACAATACACGCATATTCATAAAACGTTCTTTGAGCAGGCACCTCCTTTCGACTATTACAACACCGCCTATTCGGAAATGTGACTGCAACTTTCATTCCGAATCGGACAAAGAAACTGATTTCGGTGTCAAGGCTTGCAGATTATATTCAGTTTGTCCTGAGCGTCAATCCAATTATCCAGCCGCGAGAGAGACTGCGGCGCGGAAAGATTGATAAGCAAGGATCATATCCGGTGACGAAAAAGCCACTCGCAAGCCGGCGCGCTGCGAACCGGGCAAGCGCGACGCCCGGTCGGCCATATCCGATTGGCGGAATTCCACAGTGACAGTGACCGGCGCATCCACTACATACGGTTCCGGCGCGTCGCCTTCGCTCAATCTCTCCACAGCGCGTCGCGCGGACTGGGCAATTTGCTCCTGCGCCTCGGGCGGGGTCAGGCACTCCGCAGCGAACCGCGCCCGCGCCTGCTTGACCACTGCCATCTCGAGCGGACCGAGCAGTTCCGATGTTTGCGCGCAGGCGGTTTGATCGCCGGAGATCATGATGACCGGCGCGCCGAAATATCCGGCCACGGCGGCATTCAAGCCAAACTCGCCAACCAGCACGCTATTCAGCCAAACATTTGCAACGCGCACATCTGACCAGGTGTGGTCAAGGATCGCGTTCTGCGAACCGGCGCGGGCATGGTAGCCGATGAAGAAAACGCCATCCACACCGGTATCGATCCCCTCCATCATGGAGAGCGGCGACGGTGATCCGTAACACAACCGCGCCCGCGGATCGAGCTCTTCGATCACCACGTTCGAACCATTCCAGTGACCATCGGCCACCACGACCTCATCCGCTCCAGCGTCGAATGCGCCGCGAATGGCAGCGTTGATGTCGGCGGTCATCAGGCGGCGAAAGCGGGCGTATTCCGCGTGCCCAGGCGTGACCTGATCCCAATTCACAACACCAGTAATGCCTTCCATGTCT
>CAYNQA010000137.1:0-8173 GCA_964399225.1 uncultured Anaerolineaceae bacterium | reverse complement strand
GACTGAATTAAAAGTCTCCATCATCACGCCTTCCTTCAATCAAGCCCGCTACCTCGAAGCAACGATTCAATCCGTGCTTTCGCAGGATCATCCGCGCATCGAATACATCATCGTGGACGGCGGCTCGACGGATGGCAGCCTGGATATCATCAAAAAATATTCCAACCGGCTTGCATGGTGGGTGAGCGAGAAGGACCGCGGCCAGACGGACGCCATCAATAAAGGCTTTGCGCGGGCCACCGGCGACATCCTTGCCTGGATCAACTCCGACGATACCTACGAAGCCGGTGCGGTGACCGCAGCGTTGGATTATTTGCAGGCGCACCCCGAAGTGGGCATGGTCTACGCGGACTGCAACTACATCAACGAAGAGGGCCGTGTGATCGGAAAATTCCCCGCCGCGCAAACTGACCTGCCGCGGTTGCGTACGGGCTATGTCCACATCCCGCAACAGACCATGTTCTTCCGCGCGGATTTGTGGAAGCGCCTCGGTCCGCTCGACCCTTCGTTCTATTTCGCAATGGACTATGATTTGTGGACACGCATTGCCCAGCACGCCGAGCTGAAATACCTGCCCGGGCAAACGTGGGCGAACTTCCGCATCCACACCTCGGGCAAGACGATTGCCGCCGATGACCGCTGCTGGCCGGAGATGCTCCGTGTACATTATCGCGATGGCGGTAAATTCCTCTCACCCATTGTGGCCAAATATTACATCCGCAAGTTGATCGCGCCGTTGTGGTCGTGGAGATTTAGAAAACGACTTGGTGTGTAAACAGAAACCCGTTTCCTCGAAGAAAACGGGTTTCTACTAGTCTGGCTTATAATTGCCTTCTACGAAATCAAACTTCAAAAAACAATGAACCAGAATGAATTTCATATTTGAACCTCCCTCGTCGGATGACCTCACTCGTCTCCTCAAAGCCTGGCGTTTCTGGCTTCTGGCAGCGCTGCTTGGCGGACTGGTCGGTGCGGCCATCTACTTCATTGCGCCGCCTGCCTATCGCGCCCGCGCCGTGGTGCAGATCGACTTCAACATCGAAGAAGCCTACAAGCCGACCCAGGATAAGCAAAGTTTTTACTATCTCGAACGCGAAGTCCGCAAGCTCGAAGACCTGGCGTACTCCGATGCAGTGATGCAACCCGTCGCGGACCAGGTCGACGGCGTGACGGTGGAAGAGCTCCGTGAGGGTAAATTGCTCCTCAGTCAACCTGGTGAGGCCGGTTGGCATTTCTTCGCAGAAGACCGCGACCCCCAACGAGCCAAAGCACTCGCCTCTGCTTGGGCGTCTGCGTTCAACGATCAAGTCAAACAAGCCGCGGCGGCCAGCATGACATTGCAGGCCTTCCACGCGCAGATCGAAACCGGTTGTTTCCCAGAATGCGCCGACGCCGAATTGCGCCTTGCCGAACTGGCGCCGCAGATCCCAGGCCTTGAATCCCAGATCGCCGAGCTCGAATCCCGCGCGCAAGGGATCAGTCCCTATGTGGAAAGTTCGCTCCTCCAATCCGAGAACCTCACGGCCAAACCCAAGTTGAGTCTCAGCACCTACATCCTTGTTGGAGCAATATCCATGATGCTCCTCAGTACGCTTGCAATTCTGTTCATCTCACCCCGCAAGCCAACATCAAATAGCCAATAGCTAACATCCGATCATCGTGTCTTTCGCAACAATATTCTCCTCAACGAATCTGGAAAAACTCTCCCGCTGGTTATGGGCGGCTGTACTCTTAACGCTGCCTGTTACCAGTTTTCGCTACTTTCCATTCCTTGGCGATTCCACGCAAGTGCGGCCATTGGCGTTGTACCCGCTCGCAATTTTGATCCCGATCCTGCTTGTGCGCTTGTGGCGCAGGGAGATTTCGAATCCGTTTCCCGGCAGCCTTGTCCTGCTCGGCATATTCCTGTTGGTCGCGCTCCTGGCGTCTGCACTAGGCGCGCTCAACGCTCCGCTCGAACTGCGCGGATCCTCCTATTTCGACCGCGTCATCCGCGCGTGGGTCACGCTGGGGATCGGCCTGCTGTTTTTCATTGCTGCCATTTGGATGAACCGCGACGAAAAGGATGTCCGCTATTCGGTCAAATGGTTGCTGCTCGGCTTGTGTTTGCATATCATCTGGTCGTTGGTGCAGGCGATCTCGTTCTATACGCCCCTCATTTCGCGTGAAACCATGCGCGACCTGCAAACCTCGTTCTCAATGCGTGTGCCCATGAAAAACAAACGTTTCTCAGGCATGGCATTTGAGGCATCTTGGCTGGCGGGACAGATCGCCACTCTCTATATGCCGTGGTTGTTTGCTGCACTGCTCACCCGTTACCGCGTGTTCAAACGGACTTGGGTGGAGCCGTTGCTCTTCCTTGCAGCTTTGACGTTGCTGTTCCTCACTTACTCTCGCGGCGGGATCCTTTACTTTCTGGCGGCTGGACTTCTCACCGCCTGGGTCGGCCGCGGCGACTTTTTTACCCGCCTGCGCGATTGGTTCGCCTCTCCCTTCCGCTCCGGGTTGGTGGCGCCGTCGCGGACTCGCGACCTCGCCCTGCGTTTAATCCTCGCAGCCGTGCTGGTTGTTGCGTTGACCGGGGCCGGCTACTCCATGGCTACCAACAATTACTTCAGCAAACTTTTCTCGGGGATTCAGAAAGCCGACTCGCTCGAGGAATACGTCATCTACAATTATGCTGGCGGCCGCGCCGCCTACGTTTGGTCCGCGATGGGCACCTACAGTCTCCAACCTTGGACCGGCGTCGGACTCGGCGCGAGCGGCCTCTACATGTACGACTACCTGCCCGATTTTTCCAAAACGAGCCTCTTTGAGATCGCCCGTCAACTCGAACCGTCCAGCCGTGCCATCCCCAATCCAAAATCCATGTATGTCCGTGTCCTTGCTGAGACCGGCTTGATCGGCATGGTTCTTTTCCTCGCCTTCCAGTTTTCCATGCTTGCAGATATGCGCCTGCTTATGCGCTCTGGCGCGAAGCGATTTTTCGGGCTGGCTGGCACCTTCGCATGGACGGCAGTTATCCTCTATAATTTCACACAAGACTCATTTGCCACACCAAACCTGTGGATCAATCTGGGAATTTTGATCGGCCTGGCGAGCGCGTATAATGTCGCCGAGGCTGTGAAGGAGATTGCATGATCGTACTTTCTGTCGGAATGCCGCGCGCTGGATCGGGCTGGCATTACAACGTAGTCCATGACCTGATGGCCACGACCGGCTGTGCCGACGCGCGTGACATTCGTGAAAAATACCGCCTGCAAAAGATCCTTACCGAAGTGAACTGCAATATCGGGGTCCTTTCGGCGCGGCGCCTCGCCATGGTGTCGGTGCCTGCACTTTTGGGTAATACCTTCGTTATCAAAGCCCATGCCGGACCTTCCACATGGTCGCGCCTTCTCGAAAAGCTCGGCCTGCTGAAGGTCACGTATATTTACCGCGACCCGCGCGATGCCATGCTCTCGGCATTCGATTTTGGCCAACGCGCACTTGGAAAGGGACGCCCCAACGCGTTTTCGCACCTGACCGACTTTCAAAAAACCATCGACTTTATGACCGAGTACGTGCAGATCTGGGAAAGGTGGATGGGCGAGAAGACCCCGCTCGTTGCCCGCTACGAAAACCTCCTGCTCGATTATGATGCCGAGGTCGCCCGCCTGATCCAATTCCTCAAACTGGACGCAAACCGCCCGGAGGTCCAGGCCGTGATCGAGAAATACCGCCCCGAAAAAGGGGAGGGGCAGCAGGGTCTGCATTTCTTCAAGGGCAAGATCGGGCGCTTCCGCGAGGCCTATACCGCCGATCAACAAAAAGCAATGGCGGAGCGATTTGGGCCCGCCTTACAAAAAATGGGCTACCCCATTTAGTAAACCGTAATCCATCTGTAACGTCAACCCAAAGAGCCTCTTGCGGGTTTTCGGGTATCATTCCACTATGCGGACGTACGAATCCCCATACATCGCCGATTGGTTCGCCATCTCCCTGCGTTGGATCACGCTGGCCGGGGTGTTGGTTTCTTTGGGATTGAGCGGCGGCCTGCTGCTTGGGGTGGCGTGGCCCATTTTTCTTCTCTTGATCTGGAACGTCGCAATGACCTTCCTGGCGGCATTGAATTTCCGCCTGAACTATCACCGTCAGATCGGCATTGCCGTGGATATTTTGCTGGCGGGGATCTTTTTTGTGCAGCAGGGCGGGGTGACCGGATCTGTCGCATGGATCTCCATTCTGCCGATCCTGACCGCTTCCGTCTATTTTGAATTTTGGGGGGCAGTAGTCGTTGCAGTTTCCCTCTCTCTGGTTCAATTTGGCACGACTTGGTTGAATACCGGAAGCCTGAATGGTGCTTTTCCATCCATGCTCTATATTGCCCTGACGATGGGGTTGGGCATCCTATTTGGCTTTTTGGGGGGCCGCCTTGTTACCCAATTACGTGTCAATCGTGAAAAACATCTGCTCGACGAGGAGCACAAACGGCGCATCGAAAGTGACCGTTTGAGCGCCATCTACGAGTTGACATCCACCCTCACCGCCACGCTCAGTTACAAGCGTGTGCTCGACACCGCGCTCGACATGGGTTATTCGGCGCTTAACCCCGATGCGGCAGGCGAAGGCGATGCCCGCTTGGTAAGCGCAGTGCTTTTATTCAAGGGCGATAAGCTGCGCGTAGGGTCTGCACGCCGTTTCACCAATGCCGACATGAAAGTGACTCTCGATGGGGCTGAAGGTCTCCTCAAACGGGTCTTCGATGAGGGAGAACCGATCCTGTCCACAAACGTTGGCTACGACCCGGAGTTTGGGCGGGTTGTGGCCATGCGGGCATGCACCTCTGCCTACTGTTTTCCATTGCGCAGCGGTTTCAACGTCTATGGTGCCATGATCTTTGCGCACCCCGAACCCAATTATTTCACATCCGATCGTTGTAACCTGCTGGATATCATCGGCCGCCAGGCCGTGATCGCTGTACAGAACGCGCGCCTCTATCAAGATCTCGTCGAGGAGCGTAATCGCATGGTGGAAGTCCATGAGGAAGCGCGCAAGAAGTTGGCCCGCGACCTGCACGACGGTCCGACCCAGTCGGTGGCGGCCATGGCGATGCGTATCAACCTTGCCCGCCGTATGCTCGAGAAAAAAGCGGGCAACCCCGCCGAAGAACTGGTAAAGATCGAGGAATTGGCGCATCGAACCACTAAGGAGATCCGCCACATGCTCTTCACTTTGCGTCCGCTCATCCTTGAATCTCAAGGGTTGGGCGCGGCGCTTCAGGCCATGGCTGAGAAGATGCGTGAGACGTTCAGTCAGAATGTCGTCATCAATGTTGATAAAGCGCTTACCGAGCAGTTGGAGATGGGCAAGCAGGGTGTGATCTTTTATATCATCGAAGAAGCGGTCAACAATGCGCGCAAGCATGCCAACGCAGCCACCATCACGGTGCGTCTTGGATTGGTGGAGCAGGGCATCGCACTGCTTGAAATCGCCGATAATGGAATGGGCTTCGATGTCCAGGCTGTCAATCAGGCGTATGATAAGCGCGGCAGCCTCGGCATGGTCAATTTGCGTGAACGAACCGAGCTCATCAATGGATTGTTGAACATCGACTCAGCGCCGGGCAAGGGAACGCGGGTACAGGTTTACATCCCGCTCACCGAGGATGCTGCTGACCGCCTGCATCATCAAAAATAAACCCTCGTTTCGTTCCCTTCGATCCATCCCCGCAGACCACCAGCCCCATGCCAACCTCAGCCAGCATATACTATTTTGCACATGGCACGGACCATGTCCATCGTCCGCCCGTTGTTTTTGTCCATGGTGCCGGGGGAACGCACTTGCACTGGCCGCCGCAGTCCCGCCGGATTGAAGGGTATCGCATTTATGCGCCGGACCTCCCTGCGCATGGCAGATCAGAAGGGCTGGGAAGCCAGACGATCGGCGGATATGCGCGCGCCGTGGTGGATTTACTCGATGCGTTGAAGTTGAATGCCGCGGTCATCGTCGGTCATTCGATGGGAGGCGGGATCGCTCTCTCTCTGGCTTTGGATTACCCCAAGCGTGTTCTGGGTCTTGGTTTGATCGGTACCGGCGCTCGCTTGCGTGTTGCCCCGCAGCTTTTGGATACCGCGTCTCGTGCCGAGACCTTTCCCGATGCTGTCAAACTGATCAATGAATGGGAGTTCAGCCCATCGGTGAATCCCCGATTGAAGCAGTTGGCGCGTCAGCGCATGTCTGAAATGCGCCCGGCTGTTTTGCACGGAGATTTTCTGGCTTGCAACCAGTTCGATGTGATGAACCGCCTGCATGAGATTCATGTTCCCGCGTTGATTCTTTGCGGTGTCGACGATCAAATGACCCCTGCCAAGTATTCCGATCACCTTCACACCCAGCTTTCTGGCTCAAGGCTCGTGGTTATTCCAGAAGCCGGCCACATGGTGATGCTGGAACAGCCGCTGACCTTTACACTCGCACTTACAGAATTTCTCGATACGATCCCGTATCGCCCCGGACAGTAATTAAGCTACAAATCGAATGTACGAACGAGAATCGGTCTCGCCGCCTGCACCGCCCTTGCGCGATGGCTCAGGCGGTTTTTTGTTTCTTCAGGCACCTCCGCCATCGTTTTTCCCAACCCGGGTAAGAGGAAGATCGGATCGTACCCGAACCCGCCAGTACCGCGCTCTTCGAGGATGATCTCACCTTCGCAAACACCCTCCACCCATTCCACGCCTCCCGCCGGGGCTGCAACGGCGACCGTCGCCCGGAAGCGCGCTGTCCACGGGCGCGGCCTGCCATCCAGGTTTTGCAGCAGGAAGGCGCGGCGGTCAGCATCCTTCGCGCCGTGTTTGGGAGAGTAGCGTGCGGAGTAGAGACCTGGTGCGCCGCCTAATGCATCCACCTCGAGGCCAGAATCATCTGCGAGACTGATCAAGCCGCTTGCTTGGGCGAAAGAAATTGCTTTTTTTGCGGCGTTTTCCGCGTAGGTGGCGCCATCCTCTTCCACCTCGAGTTGAAGATGAATGTCATCGGGTGTGATGAGGTCCAGACCGAGGGGGTCAAGGATGGCATGCAGTTCACGGATCTTGCCTTTGTTATTGGTCGCAATCAGAAGTTTTTTCATGGTGTTATTTACGATCGGCTATTTTCTTTTTAGCCCATTGTGCGTGTTCGCGGATGAGAGGTTCATGGTCGTTGCAAGCCCTTTCCAACGTCTCGAACGCTGTTTCGTCTCCATAGTTTCCCAGCACAACCGCGACATTGCGAAGCAGTCCGCGGCGTTTGGTTCGTTGAATGGGGCTATGCTTGAATTGGCGGTTGAAGGATTCGGGGGTGAGGCTGAGCAGGGATATCAGGTCAGCGCGGGCCGAGCCGCTTGGGGGGCGGAAGGATGCGTCTCCATCGGGCGCGGCGAATCGATTCCACGGACAGACTTGCTGACAGATGTCACACCCGAATATCCAATCCTGCATGTGTGAACGGATGTCTTCGGGGATGTCAACTTTGTTTTCGATGGTGAGATAGGAAATGCAACGGCGCGCATCCAGGGTGCGATTGAGGAGAATGGCGTCTGTAGGGCATGCATCGATGCAGCGGGTGCAAGTCCCGCAATGGTCAGTCACGAAGGGGGCGTCGGGTTCGAGTTCGAGGTCGAGCAGGATCTCGGCAAGCAGGAAATAGGAACCTTTTTGCGGATGGATCAGGCAGGTGTTTTTGCCGATCCATCCGAGCCCTGCGCGTTGGGCAAGCTCACGTTCGAGTAAGGGGCCGGTGTCGGTGTAATAGCGGTTGGCGATGGAATGGCCCACCTTCTTTTCGATGAAGTGAACGAGGGATTCGAGGCGGGGAGGCAGGACGGTATGGTAGTCATCGCCAAGGGCATAGGATGCGATCTGTCCGGTCTGTTTTTCGCTGATGGGTTGTGAACGATTATAGGGTGTTGCAAGGACGAGGATCGATCTGCACTCGGGCAGGATCTCTTTTGGGTTGGCACGGCGTGTGATGGAGCGTTCGGCGGCAAGGTAAGCCATGTCCCCGTGATGGCCTTGTGCGAGCCAGGTTTCAAAGGTAGAAAAATGAGCGGGCGGGTCGGGAAGTGTCACACCGGCTAGGACGAATCCCAGCCGGTGTGCTTCATTGAAAATTTGCTGTTTGAGCGAGCCGATCACTAGCGGACAACAACTCGCAC
>CAYNQA010000136.1:0-8189 GCA_964399225.1 uncultured Anaerolineaceae bacterium | reverse complement strand
GCCTTTTTCAAATCGCGATAATGCATTTGATTATGCAAGTACAACATCTTGACCATCTCGCGGATTGTCGTCGGGCCAAGAAAAGGATGGCGTCCTGTTTTGTCGAGATCAGATTCCTGCAAGCCCAGAACCCATTTCACCGAATCGGCGCGCACGGACTTGTATAGCCCAAGCAATTCCTGCGGCGGCAACTCTTTGGTCTTCTCCTGCTGGCTGGCGTTGTAACGGTCGATCGAGAAATCGTCCGCGGCGCCCTCGCCGCCCTGGCGGATCTGCTCGAAGAGTCGCACCAATCCGCGCTCGGAGGTAACGAAGTGCGAGAGCACATTGCGCACCGACCAGGTCGTGCCTTCGGTGTAGACGTCCGTTTGCCATTGGGCATCGGTCAAGGCAGAGAAGAACGTCACAAAGCGTTCACCTTCGGAAGTCAGTTTATCGGCGAGGTCGGTAAGTTCAGACATGGATTCTCCTGTTGACAGTGGTGGTTAACGGTTGGCAGTATGGTTCTAAATGAGCGAATACCCGCCATCGACAACGATGGTCTGGCCGGTGACATATTCATTGCGGATCAAAAACTCGAGGGCAGAGGTGACTTCCTCGCTTCGGGCTGGACGTTTAAGCGGGAGCCTGTCCACGAGGCGATTCCACTCCTCCGGCGTGACCACGTCCGACGGCAGGACGAGTCCCGGCGCAATGGCGTTGACGCGGACCGCCGGGGCGAACGCGCGCGCCAGCACCTTGGTCAACGATTCCAAACCAGATTTGCTGACCGCGTAGGAGGGATAACGACTCCAGGCTTTGTTCGCGCCGATGTCCGTCACGTTGACGATCAACCCGCCATCCTTCATCAGTCGCGCCGCTTTTTGGGACATCAAGAAAGGCGCGCGCAGGTTGAGGTCGAGAGCGGTGTCCCAATTCTCCAACGTCAACTCGCGCGGATGTCCCACCGGCATGACCGCCGCCGAATTGACCAAGACCTTGAGCGGCTCATCGAATTCCTCGATGATCTCGAATAACTTATCAATCTTTTCGGGCTCGGTCAAATCTGCGTGGAGGAGGTAAGCAGGAACCCCCAGCGCTTCGATCTCCTTTTTGGCGTGGTCGGCTTCATAGGCTGAATCGTGATAATGCAAGCCAATGGCATATCCCATGCGCGCCAGCGACAGGGCGAATTCCCTGCCAAGCCTGTGCGCGGCACCGGTTACAAGGGCGAGGGGACGGTTCATGCGTTGAATTATAAGATAGTCAGGCGAAGGCGTACACATAAAAAACAGGTGCACGAGCCTGCTGGCTGATGCACCTGTCGCAAGTTTTTTGAGTCAGGCTTTCGCTTTCCTGTCTGGCAGCCTGAAGGCTGCACTCCTGCTAACCTCTAAAGAAATTCGATACAAAGAACCAGATGTTCGCAGGGCGCTCGGCCAGGCGGCGCATGAAATACGGATACCAGTGCGTGCCGAAGGGGACGTATACGCGCACGGGGTAGCCTTCCTTCGCCAATTTCTCCTGCAAGTCGCGGCGGATGCCGTAGAGCATTTGGAATTCCAGTCCGTTCTTCGGAAGGCCGACCTTGGCGGCATAGGAAGTGGCGAACTCGATGCGCTTTTCATCGTGGGTGGCGATGGCGGGAATCGGAGGGACGCGCCCATCGTCCCGTAGTTTGGAAGCGGCGGCGAGCGAGGCGTCGATCAGCAACTTGGTCAGCAGATCGTAGTTGGCATCCACGTCCGCTTTCTTCGGGAAGGCCTTATCCGGCGGTTCCTTGTACGCGCCTTTGACGAGACGGAACTTCGTCCCAAGCGCCAGCAGGGATTTAACGTCCGCTTCGGCGCGGTAGAGGTACGACTGGACCGCCATGCCGAAGGTCTCGGTGGTGTAACCCAACTCGAGCATGGCCTTGTAAACAGCGATCGTCGTATCGGTGTAGGGCGTGTCTTCAATGTCAATACGAACGAAGTTGTTATGCTCTTTGGCACGATGGATGATGCGGCGCAAGTTGTCGCTGCAAACGGTTTCATCGAGCCCCATGCCGATCTGGGTCAGCTTGATCGAGACGTTGGCGCGCACACCGGCGCGGTCGATCTCATCGAGGATGGCAAGGATGTCGTCGGTGGACTGAGAGGCCTCGTCCATGGTGGAAGTGTGCTCACCGAGGTGGTCGAGCGTCACATTGATGCCTTTGGCGTTCAGGTCGCGGACAACGCGGATGGCGTCTTCGGCTTTTTCCCCGGCAATGAAGCGCGAGGCTGCTTTCCATGCCACCGACCAGCCGGTGACGAGCTTCTGCGCCCATTGGGCCTTGGAAAGGTAGATCAGAAAGGAACGGAGCATTGCCTAATCCTTGGGTGCGAGGTTATCTTTCTTCTTTCCGTGCTTCGTCTATTCTAGCACAATCGCCCGGACGGTTATGTTATACTTTTTTTCTGACTTTTGTCACGCTCAGAGGACCCTTGAAAAACCGCAACACCCCCATCATTCTTCGCATCGTGTCGATCATTTTCCTGACCGCCGCGATCATTTTTACGGCCATCTCGCTGATCCAGTACAGCCGCCAACGCGACAGCTACCCCTCCGGCATGACCATCGGCGGGGTCCCCGTCGGTGGCGTGAACCCGCAAACGGCTTCCCAGCGCGTCTTGCAGGTGTACACCTCCCCAGTCCAGGTGCAATACGCCGGCGCGACATTCCTGATCGACCCCTCCGTGGTCGGCTTTCAAGTGGACATGGACACAATGCTAGCCGCTGCGGACCTCGTGCGGACGGGCTCCTCGTTTTGGAGCGGATTCTGGGATTATTTATGGAACCGCGCCCCCGCCGCCGCCGACATTCCCTTGAGCGCCACCCTCGATGAGAAGCGCCTGCGCAATTACCTGCAAAGCGAGATTGCCCCCCGCTACGACATTCAACCATCCCCGGCCCAACCCATCCCCGGCACCACGCAATGGACGGCGGGTTCGCCCGGCCAGATCCTAGACATTGACCGCGCCGTGATCCTGATCGACGATACATTGCGCTCCCCCTCCAACCGCACAGTTGCTCTTACATTCAGCCGCACCACCGCCGTCCGCCCGACGATCGACAACCTGACCGTCCTGCTCAAGGGCATCATTCAAAACTCCGGCTTCGACGGTGTGATCGGGATCTACATGCTCGATCTGCAAAGCGGCAACGAGATCCATTTCGCGCTGGACAACGGTCAACCGATCAGCGTGCAACCGGACGTGGCCTTCACCGCTTCGAGCACGGCAAAGATCCCCATCATGGTTTCCTATTTCAGCGAATTCGGCCCGGCTGCACTGACCCAGAACACGATCGACTCGATGCTCGATATGATCCGCCGCTCCGAAAACCCGCCTGCCGACAAGTTCATGTTCAGTCTCGATGAGAACAATGGTCCGCTCGTGGTGACCGATAAGATGAAAGCCCTCGGCCTGACCAACACCTTCATGGCCGGCTATTTCTATGACGGCGCTCCCCTGCTGGGATTCTTCACCACGCCCTCCAACCAGCGCACCGACGTGGACACCAGCCCCGACCGCTACAACCAAACCACAACATCCGACATGGGCATGCTGCTCGAGGATTTGTACCAATGCGCCGAAAATGGAGGAGGCGCACTGGTGGCCGTTTACCCATCCACGATCAACCAGGATGTCTGCCTCCAGATGGTGGAACTGCTGGTGGCGGATAAACTTGGCGCGCTGCTGCAGGCCGGCGTTCCCGAAGGGACTCGCATCGCGCACAAGCACGGCTGGGTTACCAACCCCTCAACAGGCGTGATCGATAACGTCAGCGATGCGGCGTTGGTGTATTCGCCCGGCGGCAACTATGTGCTGGTGGTGTACACATACCATCCTGTCCAGATCCTGTTCGATAATGCCAACGTTCTTTTCGGTCAATTATCGCAGGCAGTCTACAATTATTTCAACGTTCCCACACAGTAACGTAAAGAAACCTGGTTTCTGTTTTATAATCGCCGCATGAGCGCCGCCCTCGGACTATTCCGCCTTCAGCAGATCGACAGTCAGATGGATTCTGCGCGCGCGCGTCTCGAGTCGGTGCGGCAGGCGCTTGCCAACGACGCCGAACTGCAGGAAGCCCTGTCCCGCGTGGCATCCGCTGAGCGCGTCAAGGAAGAGGCGGAGAAGCGACAGCGGACAGCAGAAGCCGAGGCGCAATCCCAACGCATCAAGATCGAACAAAACGAGTCGAGCCTGTATGGCGGCGCGGTTCACAATCCAAAGGAACTGCAAGACTTGCAGCGAGATGTGGCTTCGCTCAAGAAACATCTCGGAACGCTCGAAGACCAGGTACTCGAAGCCATGCTCGCCAGTGAAGCGGCCGTCTCATCGTTGAACGATGCCAAGGCCGCGCTCGCACAGGTGGAGTCCCGCCGCGGTGACCAGACCCGCAATTTGACCAGCGAACAGGTCAGCCTGTTGCATCAACTCGAACGATTCGAATCGGAACGCAAAGCGGCCCTGGCTCCCCTGCCCGGCGCGTCGCTTGAAATTTACGAAGCCCTGCGCCGCGACCGCCGCGGCGTGGCCGTGACCAGCCTCAGCGATGGATCGTGCGACGCCTGCGGCACCACGCTCACGCCCGCACAACAGCAGAGCGCGCGGCACAGCATTCAACTATCTCGCTGCCCCACCTGCGGGCGCATCTTATTTGCGGATTGATCCATGCCGTATCTTATTGACCCCCTCTCGTTCGGAATCGGATTTGTCACAGCGCTCATCTTCGCGATGATCTATGGCCGCATGAAACCCGCCCTGCAAGAAATACGCGAGGGCTGGTCGGCGCGCCGCGAAGAGAACGAGGCACGCCGGGCCAGCGGTGTGGACGACAACCACCGCCGCGTCACCCTGCGACGGGCACAGGGCATGCACCTCGCTGCGCCTCTCTTCGCCCTCGACGAGATCCTGGTCACGCCGCGCCTGATCGCGCCGCCCCCGCGTCTCGAACCGGACGTTCCCTTCCCCCACGAAGACATCGTTTCGCAAACCCTGCCCTACCTGCCCGCATGGCCGGAACTGGCAGCCATCTACAATGCACCGACCCTCTCATTTGGGCAGGCGCTTTCGGGCGGGACCAATATCGTCATCATCGGCCCCGATGGCGCAGGCAAGACGGTTGCCCTGGCACACATCGCCTCGCTTTGCGCGAACCGCGATGCACGTCTCGGCGAAATAAGCGAGTTGGTACCCGTGCTCGTCCACGCCGCCGACTTGTCGCTGCCGGGCAACGAAAAAGACCCGCTCTCCCCCATCATTGACATTGTGACCGGATACATGCCCCTCTTCGATCAGGGACGCATGCATGCCTATCTGCAACATGCCTTCCGTCATGGGAACGCACTCTTCCTGCTGGACGGATTTGATGAGCTTGGCCCCGATGCGCAAAAGCAGGCCAGCGACATGTTGAAGGCATTGATCGCCGCATACCCGAAGGTGCGTATCGTTACCACGGCGATCCCGGAACAAATGGACGGCCTGATCGCGCTCGGCTTCAACCCGCTGGCTTTGGCCGGTTGGAATGCAACGACCCAGCAGAATTTCGTCCGCAAATGGGGCGAGTTGTGGACGCGCTTCGTCACCACCGAGGCATGGGCGCAGACCAGCGATCAGTCCGTTGATCCCTTCCTCATTGAAAACTGGTTAAACGTTGGGCGGCCTCCGCTCACCCCGCTCGAAGTGACCCTGAAAGTATGGGCGGCCTTTGCAGGCGACAGCACCGGCCCGACCATCCTCGATGCCATTGCGGCACACATCCGGCGCGTAGCCCCGGTTGGAATCCCTCCCGCCGCGCTCGAAACGCTCGCCTTGCAATCCATCGTCAACACGCAAATGGTCTTCGACCCGCGCAAGGCACGCGAATGGGTCAAGGCCTTTGATACCATCGAAGAAAAAACCGAAGAAGAGACCGCCGAGGGCGAGAAGAGCAAGACCGGTCCGCTCGGAAAAAAGAAAACCGTGCAAGCCGCATCCTATGGTTTGCTGAGCAAAATGACCGAGAGCGGATTGCTTCTCGCGCACAACAACGACCGAATGCGCTTCCTGCATCCCGTATTTGGCGGGTATCTGGCCGGGCGCGCAATGACCGGCCTGCGCGCAGAAGACACCCTGCTCAACCAACCGAACTGGAGCGGGAAACTGCTGGCCTTGCGATACTTCGCCGCCCAGGGTGATGTGACCAAGCTGGTGGACTCTGCTCTCGCGATCGATGACCCGCTGCTCCAACGTCCGCTGTTGATGACAGCCCGTTGGCTGCGCGATGCCCCGCGTGAACCGATGTGGCGCGGCAAGATCATGGCTGGCCTCGCACATCTGCTGCAATCTGAGCAACAACCGCGAGGCTTGCGCGCGCAAGCCATGGCCGGGCTGGCCCTCTCAGGCGACCCGGGCGCGTCCGCGCTGTTCCGGCAGGGCATGCAATCGCTCTCGTTCGAATTGATCACGCTCGCCGCACTGGGCGCCGGCGTGATGCAGGATTCAAAGTCGGTGGAGCTGCTAGCCTCTTCGCTGTCTGCGCCAAGCCCGGCCACACGCCGCGCGGCCAGCCTGGCCCTGGTGGCGCTCGGCTCTGCATCTGCCCTGGAATCTGTGGCACGCGGACTGTTGCAAGGCGATGACGATGTGCGCCGCGCCGCAGCCGAGTCTTTGGCGAACAATCCAAAGGATGGGCATGAAACCCTGCGCGACGGCGCGACCCTGCCGGACCTGCAGGTACGACGCGCGGTCGTCTATGGCCTCGCCCGCGTGGACCAGGATTGGGCGTTGGAGATCCTGCACAACCTGCAGGTAAACGACAGCCAATGGATCGTGAAGACCGCCGCCACCGAAGTGCTCGAGGCGCGCATGAACCTGAACGATCCGCGTGTGCCGCGCCCGGTCTCAGCGCCCTCGCAAACCCCCTGGCTGTTGGAATTCGCCGGCAAGCAGGGCGTGGGAATCCCGCCCGGCTCCCCGGCCATCGATATCCTGCTTAAGGCGCTGACCTCCGGCAACGAGATGGAACGTCATGGCGCCCTTCCATATTTGCGCCGCACGCCGAGCGAAGGCGTGATCAAAGAGATCTACAATGTGATGCACGGACAGGATGCCGACCTGCGCGAAGCCGCCTATCTATTCCTTTGGGAATTGGGCTCGGCCAATGTTTCACTTCCATCCCCCAAACAATACGGACTCGGATAACATGCTGATCACAAATGCCACCCTCGTCACCTGGGAGAATCCCAACCGCCTGCTCACCGACCACGCCCTCCTGATCGAGGGCGGTCTTATCAAGGAGATCGGTGCGAGTGCGGCGCTCGAGAAAAAATATCCCGCCGAGGAAAAACTCGATGCGCGCGGACAACTGGTGATGCCCGGCAGCATTTGCGCGCACACCCATTTTTACGGAGCCTTCGCGCGCGGCATGGCCATCCCCGGCGAAGCTCCCGCAAATTTCAAACAGATCCTCGAGCGCCTGTGGTGGCCGCTCGATAAAGCGCTCGATGAAGAAGCCGTGCGTTATTCGGCCCTCGTCTGCCTCGTGGACGCGGTCAAGCACGGCACAACCACCCTCATTGACCATCACGCCTCGCCCAACTTCATTGACGGTTCGCTGGACGTGATCGGCGACGCCGTCGTTCAAGCTGGACTGCGCGCCTGCCTGTGCTACGAAGTGACCGACCGCGACGGGACAGAAAAAGCGCAGGCGGGGATTCGCGAAAACGTGCGCTTCCTCCAGAAAAACAAAAATCCGCTTCTGGCCGCGACGTTTGGCCTGCATGCCCCTCTCACGCTTTCCGACTCGACCCTTGAGGCTTGCCGCGCCTCCGCCCCCGCCGGGACCGGGTTCCACATCCACACCTCCGAGTCGACCGACGATAATCAAAAAGTACGCGCGGCCTCCAACGCCAAGCCGATCGATTGGCTGGGCAGGCACGGCATCCTCGGCCCGCGCACGATCATCGCGCACGCCGTCCACGTGGACGAGGCCGAAATGGACCAACTCGCCGCCACGCGGACCTGGGTCTCGCATCAGCCGCGTTCGAACATGAACAACGCCGTCGGCGTGGCACAAGTGGAAAAGCTGATTGAGAAAGGTATCCAGGCCTGCCTCGGCAACGACGGTTTCTCGAACGCCATGTGGGACGAATGGAAGACCGCCTATCTCCTGCACAAGATCCACAACATGGACCCGCG
>CAYNQA010000135.1:0-8203 GCA_964399225.1 uncultured Anaerolineaceae bacterium | reverse complement strand
TGCCGACGCCCACATAGACATGGCCAATTATGGCCGCCACGACCCGGTGACGGGACTGCCCTTGCGCGTGCTCGACTTTCTCAAGTCGCTGGATACGATCGTGGATACAGCGATCAGCGAGAAGGTGGACATGGTCATCTTCGCGGGCGATGCCTACAAGGACCGTTCTCCCGCGCCAACCTTTCAACGCGAGTGGGGCAAGCGCATCATGCGTCTCTCGCAGGCGCAGATCCCCACTTTGCTGCTGGTTGGTAACCACGACATCTCCCCATCCATCGGGCGCGCCCATGCCATTCAGGAATTCGATACGCTGCAGGTGCCTTTCGTGCGTGTCCTGCAAAAGCCTGAGTTCTTGCGTTCCGCAGACTTGTGGGATCTGCCGGCGCAGGTCATTGCCATGCCGTGGGTTTCGCGCTCCGGTTTGATGGCCCACACAGGCGAGACCGATTCCACGGAGGCGTTCACCCGCATCGAAGAGAATATCGGAAACCTGATCGGCACGTGGCTGGAAGAAAGCGATCCGTCCCTGCCGGTCATTCTCACGGCGCATGCCTCCATCGAAGGTGCGAAGTTTGGCGGGGAACGTTTGGTGATGCTGGGCAATGACCTGGTCCTTTCGGGGAGTCTCGTCAAGGACAAACGTCTTAACTATGTGGCGATGGGGCATATCCACAAGCCGCAGGATGTGAACAATGGAAGTCAGCCGCCGGTCATCTATCCCGGTTCCATCGAGCGCGTGGACTTTGGCGAGGCCGCCGAAGACCGATTCTTTGTCATCGCGCATGTCGAAGCAGGGAAAGATACAAAGGTGGAGTGGCGAAAGCTCGAAGGGACGCGTCCGTTCATCGAGCGGCGAGCCAGCCTGACGTCGGGCGAGAACGTGACCGAGACGTTGAAGTCCGCGCTGCCGAAGGCCAAACAGATGGAGGGGGCGATCGTCAAACTGACCGTTGAATTTCCGCGTGAGTATGACACGCTGATCGATGATGCCGCATTGCGAAAATATGCCGAGGGTGCATTCGAGTTCCATCTGGTGAAGCGCCCCCAGATCGAGGCGCGCGTCCGCATCGCCGACGACCAGTCGGTGAGCAGTCTCGGCCCGTTGGAATTGTTGGATGTCTACTACCGCGCCACGAAGGTGGATGATCCCGATTCCCTGCAAGCACTGGCTCGCGAGATCATCACGAACGACCCTCCTGAAAACTGATACTTTTTCCACCTTCCTGTGTTTCTCTCATCAAAGAGTTGTGCAAAACACACTGCGCAACTGTAAATCCAAAATCGAAAATTGGAGAATGTCATGTCCGAAAAACAAAGCAACCGCTGGGTCGTTGTCGTGATCTTTTTCTTCTTCATGTTGTTGCACCAGACCGATAAGTTGATGATCGGTTCCATGCAGGTCCCGATCAGTGAAGAGTTTGGCATGACCAACACGCAGTGGGGCTGGATCAACTCGGGCGCGCTGATCGTTGCCACCCTCCTGTATCCCATTTGGGGTTATCTCTATGACCGTTACGCGCGCGCCAAACTCCTTGCGTTGGCCTCGCTCATCTGGGGCGCGACCACATGGATGAATGGCATCGTGCGCACATTCCCGGCGTTTCTTGTCACCCGTGCTTCCACGGGAATCGATGACTCCTCGTACCCCGGCCTGTATACTCTCGTTGCTGATTACTTCGGTCCCAACCTGCGCGGCAAGGTCTACGGCGTATTGCAATTGGCCCAGCCGCTCGGTTATTTGCTTGGCATGATCCTGGCCTTGATGGTCGCGCCTGCCATTGGCGGCTGGCGTTCCATCTTTTACATCACCGGTTCCTTGGGTCTCGTGGTGGCGGTGTTGATCTTCCTGTTCGTCAAAGACATGCCGCGCGGCAAGGCCGAGCCCGAATTCGAGAACATGGCTGAAATGCAAACCTTCAAGTTCTCGTGGGCCGAAGCAAAAGAGATCTTCAAGAAGAAGACCATGTGGTTCGTGTTCCTGCAGGGTTTCGCAGGCGTCTTCCCGTGGAATGTGATCACCTACTTCTTTTTTGCCTATCTCGAAAAAGAACGCGGCTACGACGCCAATGGCATCCTGTTCACGATGGCTCCCGTCATCCTGATCCTCGCGGCGGGATATTTCGTGGGCGGCGCAGTCGGCGACTTCCTGTTCAAGTACACCAAAAAGGGACGCATCATCATCTCCAGCGCGGGCGTAGTGTTGGGTGCGATCTTCCTGGCGCTGGCGATCACAACTCCCATCGAAGCGAAGAATCAATTCTTTGTGTTCATGTGCCTGACCGCCATCTTCATGCCGCTCTCCTCAGCCAACGTCATCGCCACGGTCTACGACGTGACCGTTCCCGAGGTCCGTTCCACTGCGCAGGCCGTGGAATACTTCATCGAGAACGCGGGCGCAGCGTTCGCCCCCATCCTGACAGGCATGATCGCCGATGCCACCAGCCTGCAGACCGCGATCCTCGTCATCCCGATCGTCACGTGGGGCTTGTGCTTCATTTTCTATCTCGGCGCGCTCTTCACCATCGACAAAGACCACGCCGACCTGCGTGCCCAAATGGCCGCACGCGCGAAATCCATGTAATGCCTGTAGGGGCGCGGTTACCGCGCCCCTATTTTTTTTCCATGAACATCATCCAGCTTGACCTCACCAATAAAAAGCACATCCGCGACTTTCTGGATCTGCCCTTCCGCATCTACGCGGACATTCCGCAGTGGGTGCCGCCTCTTCAGATGGATGAACGCCTCCGACTCGACCCGAAGCGGTTCCCGTTTTTCAAGCATTCCTCGGCCTCGTTCTTTCTCGCCTATCACGGGACGCGTCCCGCTGGGCGGCTCGCTGTGCTGAACAACCGCCGCTACAACGATCACAACCAGACCTCCACAGCTTTCTTCTATCTCTTCGAGTGCGAGAACGACCGCGAGGCTGCATCCGCTTTGTTCGAGTCGGGATTCGCCTGGGCGCGGGCGCAGGGACTGACCGAGATCGTCGGCCCCAAGGGATTCACTCCGATGGACGGATTCGGTCTGCTCGTGAAAGGCTTCGAACACCGACCGGCCTTTGGCCTGCCGTATAACCCGTCGTATTATCCAGCCCTGATCGAGGCGCAGGGATTGAAATCCTATCGTGATGCAGTCTCGGGCTACCTCGGTTCGAACATTCAATTCCCGCCGCGCATCCATGAACTGGCCGAACGTATCGCCTCCCGCCGCGGATTGCACATTGCCCGCTACGAAAAGCGCTCCGACCTGAAGGACCTCGTCACCCAACTCAAGGATTTGTACAACAATGCCCTGCGCGGCACCGCTGGGAATGCTCCGCTCACCGATGATGAAGCGCGCGCAATGGGCAACCAAATGTTATGGTTCGCCGACCCGAAGTTGATCAAGATGGTGATGAAGGTCGAAGATCCCCTTCAGGGGACAGATGAGATCGTCGGCTTCTTGTTGGCCTACCCCGATATTTCGGCCGCCCTGCAAAAAACGCGCGGACGTCTCTTCCCCTTCGGTTGGCTGACCATGCTGCTCGAACTGCGCCGCACCGAATGGATCAACATCAACGGCGCGGGACTTCTCCCGGAATATCGCGGCTCCGGCGGGACGGCCATTCTGTACAGCGAGATGTTCAAGTCCGTCACAGCCAATCCGCGCTACCGCCATGCAGAGGTGGTGCAGATCGGCGTGGAGAACGAGAACATGCAGCGCGAGATGGAAAATTTCGGGGTGGATTTTTATAAAGTGCACCGCACGTATCATCGTGGACTTTGAAAAAACAGAACCGCCAGGCTCATCACCTGGCGGTTCTGTTTTGTTGACAGATCTATCTTACTCCGAGCAATGTCCCGGACCGATCAGACCATTGTTGTACTGGTCGAGAGTATCGGCCCACTTGAGCGCCTGTGTGCGCTGGGTCTTCGTCAAGGCGCTGGTGGGTGTCTTGGTGCGGAAGAAATTGCTGGCAGAGTTCAGCGCAGAGTTGACGCTGGTCGGGAAGGATGCGCCGTTGGCGATGTTGAGGCGGGCTGCCATGTATTGGTGGGCGAGGTTGTAGTAGGCATTGCCAGCGGGGGCGGTCCAGAAGACCTCGTACCAGGTCTGGCCGCTGAGGAAGAAGGTCTCGTCCGGTCCCTCAGAGATGCCATCCTTATCGAAGTCGCCGATCTTGTACCAGTCGGGGTCGGAAGGAGCGGGGCCGTAGATCGAGTGTGTCTTCCAATAGCCCTGGGTCAGGGTGCAGCCGCATTCGCACGGGATGTTGACGTTGATGGTCCACGTATCGCTGCCGGTGGCGCCGGTGTCATTGCTTACGAACCAGGCTGTGTTGGTGTATTGATACTGTCCGCAGGCATTGAACGGCCCGACATAGACGCTGTACGTGAAGGTTTTGGGCAGTTCCTCCCAAGTGCAGGTACCGAGATAGCCGTAGCGGTTGTCGCCGACCTCGATGCATTCGTCCACGAGATAGGTGGGATCATCGAAGATCACATCAGCCAGACCGCTTCCGCCGCCGACTTTGCTCTCTGGGTCGGTGGTGACGGTGGCCACGTTCACGCGCTGGGTGCCATCGGGCAGGGGAGTGGTGTAGGCGCATTCGAGAACGCCGCCCGCAGCCAGCTCATACGGGAAGGTCACGCCGCAATCCACAGCGACGGTGCCGAAGCCGACGATCTCATCCGTGACACCGGTCAGGATGGCGGGGTAGATGGGATCGGGATTGTATACCTTGATGATGCCATTCACCGCCCAGTCACTATCCAGGAATGTGGCATCGACGGTAACAGAGTAGTTGACGAGGAACTGCTGGCCAACCTTCAATGTCAGCGATGTCTGGTCGCCGACCTTGTCGATGGTCCACTGATATTGGCGGGTGAAGGTGGTGTCTGCCGACTTGGTCACAACCACTTCGTAGTCGTAGCAGAATTCCACGTGACTCAGGCCGTAGGGGCTGCCGTTGCTCGGGTTGATCGGTGAAACCAATCCGCCGTCACCATAGGACTCGGTAGGCGGGAAGTAAACGTATGAGTTGGCGTTCGGTCCGCCCTTCACGATGACCGCATCCACGCCGAAGGTGGAGAGCCAATCCACGTACACGCCATCGGTCCACCATGTGACGGTCCCGATGCCGAGCGGATAAGTGCCGCCGGTCGAATCATCGGGATAATCCCACTTGGTGCCATGGACATAGCCCAAGTCGGTGCAGGATGGGTTGCCGTCGATATAGACCGGGTCGACGCCGTTGTCGCTGGGCGGGACGCCCTCTTCCGCTCCGGCCGAGCCAACGAGGGCAAGCGCCATAATGAATGCAAGAAGGAGGGTGACACTGATCTTTGCCTGCCGAATGGATTTCATGGTTTCCTCTTTTCTGAGAAGTAGTGAATCACAATGCAAAGCGCCTTGCATTTTTGTTAGCTACTACAAGACGGTATAAAAATTCAAAGGTTACAAAACTGCTGTCAACACTCCATTCCCACTTGAAAAAACAAAACCGCCGTGCAGAAGCACGGCGGAGAAATTGTTTCTTTGAAAATTATTTGAAATTTTTTGGCCTGGGTGTTTTGGTTTGACCATAATGCCAGCCCGGTTTGGTGGCAGTGACTGGATAACCGTTCTCTCCGCCGGGAAGCGTGGGCATTGGTGTAATGGTGGGGGTGGCCGTTTGGTTGGGCGTCCCGGTAGCCAGGAAGTCCGGTGTGGCATCTGCGGTCTTGACCGACGGGGGCGGGGAAACAAGGACAGCGGTGGGCGAGCCGCCCTGAAGGAGGTCCCGAAGCGCATCGCGGTTTTCGTAAAGCGTCACGCCCAGATAGGTCGAGATGGCAATGATGGCTGTGGAGAGGATTCCGAGAGTGACTTTCATGCCGATCGTCATGGGGGCTGTGGCTGTATGCGCAACTCCTCCTGCGGTTTCTCCAAGGCCGGCACCCGACAAGCCAATAGCGCCCAACGCGAGGAAAGCCTCGCGGCGCTTCTGTTGCATTTCGGGTGGGTAGGATGTTTCGCGCTCTTTGATGCGTTCGAGCAGGCGTGTCACATCCTGTTCCTGGAGTTCGTTCTTCATCTTCTCACTTGAATTTGTTTCCAAATGCCTGGCGTAGTTTCTCCACGCCGCGGCTTTGGATCACTTTGACATTGGCAACGCTCTTGCCTGTGATGTGTGCCGTTTCTTCCACATTGAAACCTTCCACAAACCGCAGCATCAGCACGTGACGTTGATCCTCGGTAAGTTCGGTTTTCATCGCCGCCGCCATAAATTCCAATTCGGCATCCTTTTCAGCCTGGCGCGCCACGGACGAATCATCGTTGCTCTTTTGCTCGGCGAGTTCGAGCGCGCCATAGTGTTTTTGATCGCGCGAGTGATCGATGACCTGACGATAGGCGGTTTGATACAGGTAGGAACGCAGATTGGTTTCAGGGCCTTTCCCTTTTGCCAGCTGTTCCAGCAAGAGCGCGAATGTGTCACCGACGATATTGTCGGCTTCCATGCAGTTGCCGCACAGGCGAAGGGCGTAGTTGTAGATGGCGGATGAGTAGGTATCGAAGATCGCGCGCAGGGCGTCACCGTCCAACCGTTTGGCAGCCTTCAGCAGTTCGGTATCGTCATGTTTCATGAGGGCCGCCTTGCCCGGCTGGGCAGGCTGAATACAAGACGAGGCGGTTTGGGAAAGGTTACTCGTGAACTCGGGCAACGGGACGGGATGCGGTGATACAAAAGTAGGGGGTTCGAGTGTGAACCCTGATGGCCCCCCTTGAAAATACGGCCGACCCAGTTTGAGCGCTCCATGACCGCTTTCTCAAAACGGTTACCCGTTTTGTCTGTACATCATCTCCTACGATACAACAAAAAAATGGCAAAGTCAATGCGAATGAAACCAGATTCGTCCGAATATGATGTTCGACACGGAATGCAGGCCATTCGGCAATTGAAGATTTCCCTCGCGGGCGCTAGAATGAACGTGGAGAGCATCATGGTAAAGATCATTGCCGACACTACATGCAGTCTGCCGCGCGGCCTGCTCAAAGAGCGCGGGATCGCACTCATTCCGCAGGTGGTCATGTTTGGGGAAACTTCATATCACGACGACACCGAGATCGATACCGCAACATTCCTGCAAAAGTTAAAGGCCTCCGCAACTCTCCCGAAAACGGCTGCGCCTGAGCCGGCGTTGTACTATCCCCACTTTGAGGCGGCGAAAAAGGCCGGCGACAGTGTGATCGTGGTCGCGCCATCAGGCAAAGTGAGCGGGACGGTACGTTCCGCGCAGACGGCGGCACAGGAGTTCCCCGGGCTGGACGTGCGTGTGGTCGATACGTTGACCATCTCCTGCAACCTCGGTTCGCTCGTCCTCGCAGCGGATGACATGGCGCGGGCCGGCGCCACCGCAGACGCGATCGTAGCCAACCTCTCAGCCCGCATCCCGCGTGGACGCATCTACTTCCTCGTCGCCACGTTGGAATATCTCGCCAAGGGCGGGCGTATCGGCGGCGCGAAAAAACTGTTGGCCGAATTGCTCGAGATCAAACCGATCCTCACCATCCGCGAGGGACAGGTCGAGCCGTTCGAACAGCAGCGCACGCACAAGCGCGCACTGGCACGGTTGGCGGAGGTGGTCCGCGAGCAGTGCCCGCAGCGCGCGGATGCCTGTCTGGCAGTGATGCACGCCGAGGCGGAGACAGAAGCCCGCGAGTTGGCATCCACCCTCCAGTCGTGGTGGGGAGGCGGGGATGTGCCCATCTACGAACTACCCCCGGCAATCATCACCCACGGCGGCCCGAAGGCCATGGGCGTCGGCTTCTTTGTGTGATGTTCCACATATTGACGCAAATATTCTTTCGTGTATAATACCGTGCGCTGGGTCCGTAGCTCAATGGCAGAGCAAGCGCCTCTTAAGCGTTAGGTTCTCGGTTCGACCCCGAGCGGACTCACAAATTGAAGAGTTTGATGCCCGTTTTCCGCATCAAACTCTTTTGTTTTTTTTTAACGCGTTTTATTTTTGGCTTTTACCGTTTTGCCAGGAAAACCTTTTCAAACACAAAGAGCCCGAAGGTCACCAAGGAAAATCGCCCGTGAATTTAACAGTCTTTCCCCCTTTGTGTACTTAGTGTCCTTCGTGTTTAAGATCTTTCCTGTAATTGTGGGGGTCACTTTTTATCTCGCATTGCTTCCAAATACGATTGCAAAATGACCACCGCCGCCAGCGAGTCGTGG
>CAYNQA010000134.1:0-8208 GCA_964399225.1 uncultured Anaerolineaceae bacterium | reverse complement strand
CCAAATCCCTCACAGAGTTTACATTGCCCTGCCGCAAAATGTGGCAAGACCGCGCATCAAGTATCCGCCGCTCGAAGTGTTCTGGGTGACCAACTCCCTGCACTCCGTGGGCATGGATGTCCACGTGTTGGATGGTGTAAAAGTGAGAATCTACAACCGCGAGAAAACCGTGGCGGATTGCTTCAAGTTCAGGAACCGCGTCGGGGAGGATGTGGCAATCGAAGCGCTGAAGGATTATGTCCGCCAGCCGAAGATGGATGTCCATAAACTGCTGGAATATGCAAAGATCAACCGCGTTGAAAAACTGATGATGCCGTATCTGAAGAGTGTCCTATGAAACGCGAAGTCCAAAACATCCCTGCTTCCATTCAGGCTCGCTTGCAGAACAAAGTGGGCGAAATCGGGCAATCCTTCAATGATGTCCTGCAATACTATGGCATGGAGCGATTTCTATATCGCCTGTCCAAAACCCGTCACGTCAACGACTTCATTCTCAAGGGCGGCTTGATGTTTTACGGGTTGGGGATTCCCATGCGGCGCGTCACGCGCGATATAGACTTTCTGGGAATCTCCGAAAATGCGCGGCGAGACATCCTGTCCGTGTTTCGCGAGGCGCTTTCGGTTTCGTGTCCCGATGACGGCATTCTCTTTGACGAGAAAACGCTGCGAGTCTCCGAAACACAGGCGGAAGCGGATCAAGGTGGAGTTCGCGTCTCGTTCATGGGGTATCTAGGCAAAATGAGAATCCCCATTCAAGTGGATGTCGGTTTTTCGGATGAGCTTGCTTCTGAAACCTTGCGCGTCGATTACCCTGTGATCCTTGCGGACATGGAAACGCCGCGTCTTCAAGGCTATCCGCCCGAAGCGATCATCTCTGAGAAATTTCATGCCATTGTCCGATTCGCGGATGCCAACAGCCGCTGGAAGGATTACTACGACATTTTCCTGCTCACGGAAACGTTCGAGTTTGAAAGCAGGTTGGTGGCAAATGCCATTCGTACCACCTTCGAGAATCGCCCGATGGAGTTGAACGACTCAATCCCACCTGGCCTGTGGGAATCATTCGCGGTCTCAAAGCAGCGCGAATGGGGTTTGTTTTTGGAAAAAGGAAAACTCACAAACGACGCCATCCAAGACCTGAAAGCAGTGGTCAACAGGATTTGGAAATTTTTGGAGTACCCACTTCGTGAAGTTTTGGAAGAGAAAGAATCGACGCCAAAGCGATGGACGCGTGGTAATGGTTGGCGATAAAAGCGGGCGAATAAACTGGGAGTCCACTTTCGGAGGCAGCAGGTTATACAGGGATTCATTATCGATTTCTACTGTCACCCCGTAAAGATCACACGGGGTCGTTGATAAGGCGGGCTTGAATAACGGTACTATAATGAATCCAAAACCACCCTGTGAGGATGTCAACATGCAGATAAGCAGAATACCATGGCGCAGGGGACTCATCTCCGCGATCGCGGCGATCATCTTGATGGCGGGCTGTGCGCCATCTTCGCAGGCGACTGCAACCGTCCCGTCCGCGACAGAGACTCCCGAACCGCTCGGGTTGAACTGCATCCATCAGTCAGGGCGGAATGAGTTGTGCTATGCAGAAGCCTCGATCATGGAAGATCCCGTGCTGTTGGAAAAGGCAGCCCGCGCCTACTGTACGCAGAGCGGCGAATATTGGTGTTACATTTACATCTGGAAAGAGGAACAAAGTGTCGCCGATCGCCTGCCGCTGAGCGATGCAGAATCGGCCGCGCTCTTCGCGAAATTCGTCAGCAACCCAAACACCGGAGAAGAATGTCTCCAGCTCTTCGATAACGGGGAAGTTGTGCAGAGCCTGGGCAGCTGCGAGTGAAACAATCAAGCGAGAAAAATTGTGACAACACCCTTTGCCCTTCAACACGTTTATCCCAGAATGAGAATCTTCCTGGGGTTTGGCAGGATGCTCTACCGGCTTTGGGTCAACATATTTCCCGGCTTCAAAAAACGGCGGACCTCGAGCGTGGTCCCTGCCAACTATACGGTCTGCAACAAAGATACGGTCGATTCGCAGTTTGAACTGCATTGCGTCAGCGGCGCACTCCCCGCGGATGTGGATGGCTCGTTATACATCGCGCAATGTCTCGGCTCGCCCAAAGCGTTCATGGTCGGAGAGACCAACATCGTCCGCCTCGAATTCGACCCCGAACGGGTCCGCCTCACCAACCGTCTCCTGCGCACACCGGTCAGTCTCGCGTTTCGCAGCCTGGCACACACCAAATATAAATTTGACTTCTTCGGGCTGATGTACCTCTCTCCCGGGGTGGGCATCCTCTCGTACACCGAGGGCATGTACCTGCTCCCAGACGGGCGCATCGCCGTGACGAGCGACATTGATCGTCCGTGGGTCATCGAGCGCTCCGACCTGCGGGCTGTCACTCCCATCGGGCGGCGGGAGGAATGGATCCCCATGCTGACGGATTCTGCCGGGGAAGTTCTCGGCAAACTCTTTGCGGGATACAACACCTCGCACGCGCTTCAAGTCGACCATCAAACGGGGGATGTGTTTCTGGTCAATTTTCTTAAACGACAGTCCACCGGCGAGCATCCCGTCCACTTGATCCGCTGGGACGGGAAGGGCTCATTCGAACGCTGGCTGGTCCTTGGCGAAGATGGAAAGCCGATCGAGATCGAACAAAGCATCCATGAACTTGTCCTGTCCAAAGACTACATTCTCCTGGCCGACACCGCCTTCCTCACCGACACCGAAATATTCTTCCCCTGGAAAAGCGCCCCCTTGCCGGGCACCAAGACCGTGGTCCACGTGATCGACCGCCGCGAGTTGGGACCGCACTGCCAGACCGTCGTCGCGCGCCGCATGGAAGTCAACGAGCCATGCATTCATCTGGTGGCCGAGTATGACAATCCCGATGACAACGTCACGGTCTACATGCTGCACACACCCGCCACGAACACCGCCGAACTCATCCGTGACCACGATCGCGACCTGAATGGCCACTACTTCCCCGAACATCTCATCGGCTATGGCACGCTGCCGGTCCTCGATCTGAGCAGTGTTGGAAAACACGTCCTGGATGTGAAACAGAGGAGGGTCGCTCGCTCGCAGCAGCTTGCCCAACTGCCATATACCTGGGGGCCATATCTCTACACCTACATGGGAGCCAAAACCTCCCCCTTCCACGGCCAGGACCTGTTCGTGATGTTCAAGGGATTCTCGAAGGATATTCTGCCAGAGAGGGTCTACCGCGCCTACAAGGATACCGATTCGCGTAAAGTGCCTCTCGATCAAATGCTTGGCGGGGAAGGCCTGCAGCACAACAACTCCATTTGCAGGATCGCCGCCGATGAGCTAAGCATCGCGGATGCATATGTCTTTCCCGACCGCGTGCTGTTGCTCACCATTGCCTGCCTGGAATCCAAAATAAAAGGAAACCCCGGCTACATACTCGCCGGGGTCGTGAAAGAGGATGTGATTGACGGCATATCATCGGGGCATGAGTACTGGCTCTTCCCTGCGGATCATTTAGCCGGGGGGCCTGTGTGCAAACTGGGGCATCCCGAGTTGAACAATTCAACGCTATTCCATGGCGTTTTTATCCCCAACGCCGCTGGTTCGGATCGCCCGGCCCATGCTGCCCCCTACCGCGTCTCCCTCAGGGATGACTACCCTGAAGACGAACTGAAAAATTGGGGCGATGACATGCTGTCCATGTTCCGCGATGTGATCTGGCCGGCCTTCGACCCAGCCAGTTCAAACCGCGAAGATCGAAAACCATAAAGCAGGCACTACGCCTCTTTCAACTTCATCGTTGGCAGGCCGGTCAACTCTTCACTGACCTGCCACACGCACTTCCCGAGGTCGCGGTCCAGCGCATGGGGCATGGGCATTTCTTCCACGGTCCGGTTGAAGAATTTTCCGTTCACGTTCTGCATCTCCGGAGCCGCCGCCAGATAGTAGATGGCCTCGCCGGAGATGTTCGCTTTTGCCAGAAAGGGGCGCACAAATAACTTTTGAGACCAGCGGTAAAGCGGTCCATTGTCCATGCCGATATTTGTCCTGACCGCTCCGGGGTGCATCGCGTTGATGGTCAGGCCGGTGCCGGCCAGCAGGTCCGCGAACTCCCACACTGTGAGAAGCTGCGCCACTTTTGAGGCGCCATATCCTTGCAGCCCCACATAATGTCGATGCGACCAGGTCAGGTCATTCAGGTCCAGGCCTCCAAAGCGATGCCCCTCTGAGTTGACCTGGATGATTCGTGCCGGCACGCTCGTGAGCATCCGTTCGAGCAGTAACCGCGTGAACAGATAGGACGCAAGGTGGTTGACGCAAAATACCGTTTCGAAGCCTTCTTCTGTCAGGATCCGCGTGGTGCGATGGAGCCCGGCATTGTTGATCAATACAGAGATCCGCCTGTATTTTCCCAGGATGAAGTCGGCCGCTTTTCGAACCTCCGACAGCCTGGAAAAGTCCGCCAATACGATTTCCGCCTTCGCATTGTACGTTTCAAAAAGTTCTTTTCGTAATTCTTCCCCTTTTGCGCCATTGCGGCACACCAACACCAGAGACGCTCCGCCTTTTGCCAGACGCCTGGCAGCATGGTATCCCACGCCGGATGTTGCTCCGGTGATGATGGCTACTTGTCCATCCATGCGCGCATCGGTCGTTTTCTGAGTCTGAAATGCGCTGTTGATGAATTGAAGTTCGGCAGGTAGTTTCATCAACGCCGCCTATCCAAAATGCTTGCGCATAAACCGTCTATAGATCGGTTTGAACTTCGGGATGCCGTTGAAAATATCCCCCCACAGGTCAAAGTAATCCCGCTGATGAATGATCCGATTGTCATCGGCCAGGGTCAACTTGGTACAGCCGTACATCGGCGTGCTGGGGTATTTGTTGAAGATCATGACCATGGTCCACTGCATGAAGATCTGCCGCCCTTCCACGACAACCGTTTCGATTTCCATGTTCAATTGCTCGCAGCGGTCCGTAAGCCGATGGCACATTTCTTTGAAGTCCACGATCCCTTCGATCCTTTGGATGCTGTCCTGGAAAACGATATCGTCATGGTAATACGGAAAGATATGGGACCAATCCGGCTTTCCCTCGGAATTATAGGTTTTTCCCCAAAGCTCCCGTATCTTGTCGGGGGTCAGTCTTTCGATCATTGATGCTCCTTCGAGTTCTAAATGAAAATACACAAAGCGGCGAATCCGTTCAACGTCCCAACATAGACTCGTATCGGGGGTGAACATCCTTGTTCGCTAAGAGACATGTGCTCTGTCCACGTTTTCCCATGGGGAAATGACAAATTCGATGGAGTTTTGAAGTGTCAGCACGTAGGCAGGGTTGGGTTCCAGGAACTGACCCCAAAACGAGCCATCCATGATCTTGTATTGTTCCACTCCGATGCGGCTTTGTTTCGTGTTCGACAGACCTGTGTCATAGAATGTGCGATCGCATATTCCATTACCCCAGTAAATATAGTCGTTTGCCGACACCCAATCACGTGATACCGTCACGGACGATGCGGGGCCGGAAAGGCTGATCGTGGATCGAAATGCGCTGTCCCCTTCACCGATCTGGGTATGGATGGCTCCATCCCTTTGCTCATGGATCACCGTGGAGGCGCGGGTGATGATATCGATCGGATCCACTGAAAACGTCGACGACCGCGCGTCGATGATCAAATAACGCGGGGTGTTTTCTGCATCCCGAATGAAGACGGACCATTCCGCCCGCAAGCCGTTTGCCAGGCCGGAGACCCGGTAAGCGTTAATCGTCAGCCAGTACTCCGGCTCGTCATTCTCCAGGCATCGGATCGGGCACAGTGAAAAATGTGCTGGAAGACGGATCGCCTGCGCTAATCGATCGATCTCGGATGGCTTGATGCGATACACCCAATACGTCGACGGCGGGTCCTTTTCAACCGTAAATTTCACGAGCGGATCTTCTTTTCCAATGGCGATCTTGAGCCCCGAAAGTATCGTCATTTGAGAATACATGAAGCGTTTTAAAATGCTTCTTCCAATTTGTCCAAGACGGGTGAGTGGCTTGGTCTGTACGTGGTCGCTCATAAGAGATCTCCAATTCAGAACAGGAAGGTTAAATCAGTAAAATAGGTCCAGTACACGCGCGCTGGAGAAACAACTGACCGGCTGTAAATATTCCAATTTTGCATCAGCGAAAATCCCATCCAAATGGATGGGGTTTTTCAATTTTAATATCAGGCGGCTATATCATCTAGTGCATGGTCGTGGATCATCTCGGGTCCCCCAGGGTATACATCTTGATATTTTGATCCCAATCGCGGAAGAACATGTTGAAATATGCGATGATGTACTGTTCCTTCTCCGGGTCGATCGGATAGGTGGGATCAGCCTTGTTGATATCATCCCAGAACCACACTTTGCATTTGTCGTGCCGGTTGCACATGTAGTAGCCGATTTCCAATAGCCCGTTCCGGTCGGTGTTGATGGCAGGGTCCACGACCACCATGGCGGTGTACTTCGTGCTTCCAATGACTTCGTATGCCAGCGTGGGAGTGGGGAAACCCTCGTAAACTGTGGGAGTCGGAATGACACCTGCCGGGTTGGTGCCGCAGCCGCTGAGCAGGAAAACGAATACTAGCAATGCAAATAGATTTCTTTTCATATCGATTTCGGGTCCTGATATTCTGATCGAATGACGTCAGCGAAGCGGCGATGTCAAGTCATTATAAGCGTAAAGTAATCATGGCATCATGCGCTTTGACCCATCGGCTGCCGGGGTATGAGAAACAGAAAGAGCCGGGTTTCCTGGGCCCGGCTCTTTCTGTTTCGGAGGAGAAGAGATGCGCTTGCGACCTAAATGTATCACGTGCCTCTCCAACCTGCTTGACGCCATCCCTACGCCACGCAAACGGGAAGACGATGTTTTTCATGAGCCTCCTTTAAGCTTGAGTTCATCCATCTTTTATCCTTCCAGTTAGAAATCCATGTTGCCCTGCTCAGATTGGATCGGTGCAATGGTCAAAAATGCGATTGCGCTATTTGGTCAACGCGAATAGGATAGCAGTATCCCATCTTGTGCAAGCAGCCTTGGGATGTCAGGTCACGGGTCCGCATGGTTAGGAGCATATGCAAAAATGTAATCAGCGTTTCAGGCCTTCTTTCCCGCCTCCCTATGCAGGCGAGATCGGTTTTGAATTCAGCTTTGCCTTCCAGCCCATCGTGGATGTGCAACAACGAGAGATCATTTCGTATGAAGCCCTGGTGCGTGGCCCGCATGGGGAACCTTCCTCGCAAGTGTTTTCCCAGGTCCCCAGTCAGCAGTTCTCGAAATTCGATGAGCTGTGCAGGCATAAGGCCATCCATCTGGCCAGCCGGTTGAACATCTCCGCGTACTTGAATTTGAATATCTCCTCATCCAATATTTACGAGGTGGACCGCAGTATTACCGCCACCTTCAAGGCCTCGTATTACAGCGGCATCCCAACGGACAAGATCGTGTTCGAGGTGTTGGAAAAAGAAGACCTGACCGACCATAGGAACTTGATTCGATATTTACAGGTCATGCAGGATTTCGGTTTCCATACGGCGATCGATGATTTCGGATCGGGTTACTCCGGCTTGAAGCTATTGGTGAATTACCAGCCCAATTACATAAAGCTGGACAGGCATATCATCAGCAACATCCAGAACGATCACGTCAAACAAAGTATTTTCTACGGTATTCAACAGATCTGCAAGCCGCTTGGTATTTCCATCGTTGCTGAGGGTGTCGAAACCGCTGGAGAATACCGCTGGTTGTTTCAATCTGGTGTCAATATTTTTCAGGGCTTCTACTTTGCATATCCCGCCTTTGAAGCCTTGCCGGATGTTGCCAACCGGGTCTTTGCAGTGTAGCTCAGCGGTCCCCGGCGGAAATAAAAAACGGCTCAATACGAGCCGTTTTTTATTTGCTTTGGCGCCTGTTTTGCCAATAAGCTTGCAATGGATTTCAGTTCCAGCCACCATTGCTCTCTGGGACGTTGGTGCTCGGCGTCGATCATGCGGTCGAAATCGCGCATATCGTGGAAATGGATCGCCGCCCTGTTACAGGTCGCGCAGGCGCAAGCCTGTGGTCACTGCCGGTCGTTTGAGTGGTCCAATGAAACAGCTGCCATAATGATTACGGCTTTCTCGATGTAGGTGTTGCCGGTATGGCAGTTGGGGCGCGAGGGGACGGTGTCG
>CAYNQA010000133.1:6240-8230 GCA_964399225.1 uncultured Anaerolineaceae bacterium | reverse complement strand
AGGCATGAAGCGCACGATCGAGTGGTTCAAGGAAAATCGGGATAAGATCAAGTAATCATCGTCATTGCGAGCCGCGATAGCGGCGAAGCAATCTCCTCCACAATGCGGGGATTGCTTCGTCGGGAAGAGCACCCTCCTCGCAATGACGGACTACTCTCTTCTTTCTAATCATCTTATGACTGAACTAACCAAGCACGAACCAACGACAATTTATATCAAACCCTCGCACGGACTCGCTGCGCTCAATCTGCGCGATCTGTGGGTGTACCGCGAGCTGGTCTTCTTCATGGTCTGGCGCGATGTGAAGGTGAAATACAAGCAGACCATGTTGGGAATGGCGTGGGCGGTCATTCAACCCGTGATGACCATGCTGGTCTTTACCTTCCTCTTTGGCCGCGTGGCAAAACTCCCCACCGATGGCATTCCGTATCCGGTCTTTTCGTTTACGGCGCTCCTGCCTTGGGGACTCTTCGTGACAGCACTCAATCAAGGCAGTCGTTCGCTCGTGGCGCACAATAACATGGTCACGAAGATCTACTTCCCGCGCCTGATCCTGCCGATGTCTTCCGTCTTCGCGGGCCTCGTGGACTTTGCGATCGCGTTCGTCATCCTTGTCGGCCTGATGTTCTATTACAAAGTGACGCCCGCCTGGAACCTGATCTGGACTCTCCCGCTCTTCCTCCTGCTTGCGATCGTCACGGCACTTGGCGTCGCGCTCTGGCTTTCGGCCATCAACGTGAAATATCGCGACGTGAACCAGGCGCTTCCCTTCCTGACCCAGTTCTGGCTCTTCGCCACCCCGGTCGCCTACTCCGCCTCGGTCATCTCGGAGAAGTGGCAACTGGTCTACTCGCTCAACCCGATGGCGGGAGTGGTCAACGGCTTCCGCTGGGCGTTGCTCGGTTCCGGTACCGGACCGGACGCAGCTCTTTGGGTATCGGTTGGGATTTCGGTGCTTGTGTTCGTTTCTGGTTTATTCTATTTCCGCAGCACTGAGCGGACCTTTGCGGATACGATCTAAATGACAACTGCAATTTCCGTAAAAAACCTCGGCAAACAATACGTGATCGGCGCGGCGGAGACCAAGTTCCGCTACAACATGCTGCGCGACGTGATCATGGACACGGTCTACGCACCCGTGCGCCTCGCGAAGGCGTTGGTCGGCAAGTCGGACCGGCGCATGAACAAGAATTTCGTCTGGGCGCTCGAAGATGTCTCCTTTGACCTTGAAGAGGGAAAAGTGCTCGGCATCGTGGGACGCAATGGCGCGGGCAAGAGCACCCTGCTCAAGATCCTCTCGCGCGTCACCGAACCGACACGCGGAACAGTCACCGTGCGCGGACGGGTCGGGTCGCTGCTCGAAGTTGGCACCGGTTTCCATCCCGAACTCACTGGCCGCGAGAATATCTACATGAACGGCGCCATCCTTGGCATGAAACGCGCCGAGATCGACTCCAAGTTTGACGAGATCGTGGACTTCTCCGAAGTCAATACGTTCATTGATACACCCGTCAAGCGCTACTCTTCGGGCATGTACCTGCGCCTGGCCTTTGCGGTCGCGGCGCACCTCGAACCCGAGATCCTCGTCGTGGATGAAGTCCTCGCCGTGGGCGACGCGGAGTTTCAGCGCAAGTGCCTCGGCAAGATGGGCGACGTGGCCCAGCAGGGACGCACGGTCCTCTTCGTCAGTCACAACATGTCCGCTATTTTGCGCCTCACGCAGGAAGCGATCGTGTTGAACAAGGGCAAGCTCGTTATGCGCGCGCCGACTCAACAAGCCGTGGACTTTTACCTCTCCTCCGGTCAGGCGCAGGCAGGCGAGCGCACTTGGGATCGGGATGAAGTCCCGGCGAATGCGGCCCCGTTCACGCCGACCCGCCTCACCGTCAAGGACCGAAGCGGCAAGGTCGTGGACACGATCCGCTCCACCGAGCCGGTCACGCTCGAGTTCGAATATCGCCTCGACGCGCCGGTGACCGGTCTGCGTGTG
>CAYNQA010000133.1:0-6230 GCA_964399225.1 uncultured Anaerolineaceae bacterium | reverse complement strand
GGCATTTATCTCGGCACCATGCGCGGTGAATATGTCTTCACTTCGTTCGACACCGATGAACCGACACTGTTCGAAGCAAACAGCACGCGCAAAGCGGGCAAGTACGTCAGCCGCGTGACTCTCCCCGCCGACATGTTCAACGAAGGACGTTACAGTGTGGGCGTGAATGCGAGTTCGTTCGGCGTGCGCCGCTATTTCATGGACGAGAACGCGCTGGCCTTCAACGTGGACATCAGCGGCGCGCCCGGCACGCAATGGCCTGAGCCGCGCGTCGGTCCGATCCGCCCGAGATTGGAATGGAAGATCGAGAAGATTGGTGAATAGTAACTTGGTAAATTGGTAGATTGGGAGAACAAAATACCAATTTACCAATCAACCAATCTACCGACTACCGATATGAACAAAACCCTCCGCAACTTCCTCGGCGAACTGCCCCTCGCCGCCGAACTGGATTACACCCTTCGGCAAAAGAACCGCGCCCGCAAGGACCACTACAACCTGCATCGGTTGGAGAAGTCCCTGCCCAAGATGGCGAAGGCCGCCGCGCCGTTTGCCGCGCAAGCGCCCGCAGGCAAAAAGATTCTCTTCTTCGCCACGCTGCATTATTGGGTCGAGCAATCCGCTGTCATCAGTCTTGTGCTGGCGGGGCAGGGGCACAAGGTCACTTTGCTGACCTTGCCCTACTCCGAGTGGCACAAGAAGATGGACAAGCTGACTCAACGTCAGCGCGCCTTGCACACACGCGACGCCCTCGCGGCGTTGAACCCCCTCGTCGAGCACGCGTCTTTTCTGGACCTCAAACCGGCTGCGACCTTGCCCGCCTCCCTCCAACGGGACGTGGAAGAGGTCTCGCTCTGGGATGTGCAATACACGTTGATGCGCGAAGAAGTGGACATGCACGACAAGTCCGACCGTGCATTGTATGAGCTGCGCCTCGAGCGCAACGGATTCGCCGCCCGCGCCGCGCTGGCGTACATGCAGGCTAATAAACCCGATGTCATTCTCATCCCGAACGGACTGATCCTCGAGATGGGCATTGTCTTCCGCGTGGCGCGTCATCTCGGCATCGAGGCCGTGACCTACGAATTCAACGACCAGCGCGAACAGATCTGGCTGGCGCAGAACTCGTCCATCATGCAGCAGGACACGGACTACCTCGTGGACGCGCGCTGCAATCTTCCGATGACCGATGCCATGTACGAGCGCGTCGCGGATCTGGAAAACGCCCGCCGCGGCGCACGCGTGTGGGGTAAATCAAAACGATTGTGGCAGTACGTCTCTTCGCAGGGGGCGCAGGAGACGCGCCAAGCCCTCGGCCTCGACAGCCGTCCCGTGGTGATGCTGGCCGCGAACGTTCTGGGCGACAGCCTGACGCTTGGCCGCGATATCTTCGCCGCGTCGATGACCGAGTGGATCACGAAAACGGTCCAATATTTTGCGACCCGCTCCGATGTCCAGATGGTGATCCGCGTGCATCCCGGCGAGAAACTTGTCCCGCAGGCCAAGTCGATGGGACAGGTTGTCCGCGAGGCGCTGCCCGAAATCCCCAGCCACATCCATGTCATTGGCGCGCTGGACAAGGTCAACACGTATGACCTGATCGAGATCGCCGATTTGGGCTTGGCGTACACCACTACGGTCGGGCTCGAGACCGCCATGAACGCTACGCCGGTCATCTCCTGCGGGCGGACTCATTATCGCGGGCGAGGGTTTACAATTGACCCCAATTCCTGGGACGAGTATTATGCGACCCTCGAACGAGTACTGTCTGACCTGCCCGCCCATCGCCTGAGCGAATCGCAGACCGCCTACGCGTGGAATTACGCGTATCGTTTCTTCTTCGAGTATCCGCGCCCGTTCCCGTGGCGCTTGATGAAATTCTGGGAAGACCTGGAAGAGTGGCCGCTCGAAAAAGTGTTGAGCAACGAAGGCCGTGAGCAGTTCGAGGATACGTTCAAGTTTTTGGTTGGCGAGCCTTTTACCTGGAAATAACATTACCCTCACATCTCAACACAAAGGCACAAAGTCTCGAAGACGCTAAGGAAAAAACTTTGTGGCTCGGTGCCTTGGTGACTTTATGCCTAAGTATTTTGAAATCCTGAGCGCGAAAAATCTGTGAAGTCTGTGGCAAAAGATTCGAATGTCTGAAAACACCAAACAACAAGTCCGTGAATTTTATGACCAGATCGGCTGGTCGCAGGTCGGCGAGGGCGTGTACCAGAACGCCCGCTACGAAGACCTGCGTCCCGTTTCGCGCGAGTACATCCACAAGACGCGCCTGCGCACGATGAATGGTTTGATCCCCCGTGGAAAATTCCTGCTCGATGCCGGTTCTGGACCCGTGCAATATGACGAGTACAAAGTCTTTTCGCAGGGATACGAGAAACGCGTCTGCCTTGATATTTCCATTCAAGCCCTGCGCGAAGCGCGGACCCGCATCGGTGACCACGGCCTGTTCGTGGTGGGCGACCTCGCCAACCTGCCGTTCAAGAAGGATGCGTTCGATGGGACGGTGTCAATGCACGCGATCCATCACCTGCCGCTCGAGGAACATCCGCGAGCGTACGCAGAGATCCATCGCACACTCGCGCCCGGACGGACAGCGGCCATCGTCAACGGCTGGCATGAACCGCTCCTCAGCCGCATGGCCGAACCATTGATCGGTGTGATGCGCAAGCTGGCAGGGCGTTCCGCCAAAAAGAAAAAAGAATGGCTGAACGAGGACGATCCCGCCGGGACATTCGTCCGCAAGCTCACGCCGGAATGGCTCAAGCGTGAGATCGGTTCGAAGATGACCATCGAGATCAAGCCATGGCGGAGCATGAGCACGCGCCTCCTGCGCTGGTTCGTGCGGCCGTTCGGAGGAAAGTTATTTCTGCGGTTCGTCTTCTGGCTGGAAGGTGTCTTCCCGAAATTCTTCGCTGAAAACGGACAGTATCCGCTGGTCGTGATCAAGAAGTAGGCATGTCGCGTTTCACCGACCCGAATTATTTGAAGACCAGCCAATACCGCGACTCGAGCAACCTCGACGCGCGGGCGGCACTCCATCAACGCTTCAGCACGAATCCCTACGGCTGGCAGAGATGGGCGTTCGACCACCTGTTGATATTGCCGCAGACCGCGCGCATCCTCGAATTGGGATGCGGCCCGGCATATTTGTGGAAGGAAAATGCCGAACGCATTCCGCCGGGTTGGGTGGTCACGTTGAGTGACTTGTCCGCGGGCATGCTGGACGCGGCCTGGCGCAACCTGGTAGTGACCGGGCGCAACTTCAAGTTCGAGCAGATCGATGCGCAGTCGATTCCCTATCCCGATGGGACGTTCGACGCGGTCATCGCCAACCATATGCTGTATCATGTCCCTGACCGGCGCAAGGCGTTGTCCGAGATCCGGCGTGTTTTGAAGGATGATGGCATCCTGTTCGCTGCCACGCTGGGCAAGGATCACATGCGTGAGATGTGGGAGCACCTCGAAGGGGTCGCCACGATCACGCGCGAGACGATCACGTCGGCGTTCACGCTCGAAAATGGGACGGCGCAATTGCAGGAATTCTTCTCGCACGTAGACATGTCGCGCTACGAAGACAACCTGCGCGTGACCGATCTCCCTGCGATCATGGACTACATCCGCTCGATGACGTCCACGTCCGAGTTTACGGAAGAGCAGTTTCAAGGTATCGAACGCGAATTTACGGACGCAATCAAGAAGAACGGCGAGATTTTTATTACAAAAGAAGCCGGATTGTTTTTGGCGCAGAAATAAATCCCGAAGGGATGATAGGATTGTAACGACCGGTTCCGCTCGGATATCAATCCCGAAGGGATGACATAACCCAATATCACCCCTTCGGGGTTGGAATGAAAATGCCAACCGCTATAATCATTCCATCCCTTCGGGATTATCGTAACGACAATCTGTAATTATCAATTACGCAACACGCACTACGCAATACGGAGTAACAAACATGGATTGGAAAAATCAAGTCGTTCTCGTCACCGGCGGGACCGGATCGTTCGGCAAGAAGTTCACCGAGATCCTGCTCAAGGAGCACGCCCCGAAGAAGATCATCATCTTCAGCCGTGACGAACTGAAACAGCACGAGATGCAGGTGGCAGGCTTCAACCAGCCCAACCTGCGCTACTTCATTGGCGACATCCGCGACCGCGAGCGCCTTGTCCGCGCCATGCACGGCGTGGACATCGTCGTCCATGCAGCGGCGCTCAAACAAGTGCCAGCCTGCGAGTACAACCCGATGGAGGCGGTCAAGACCAACATCATCGGCACCAGCAACGTGCTCGAAGCCGCGCTCGATGCGGGCGTGAAGAAAGTCCTTGCCCTCAGCACGGACAAGGCCGTCAGCCCGGCCAATCTCTACGGCGGGACGAAACTCGTCGCGGAGAAACTCGTCATCCAGTCGAACAACTACGCGGCGGGATCGTCCACGCGCTATGCCTGCGTCCGCTATGGGAACGTGGTCGGTTCGCGCGGCTCGGTCGTGCCGCTCTTCCTCAAACAGCGTTCCAGCGGCCGCATCACCATCACCGACGACCGCATGACCCGCTTCTGGCTTTCGCTCGATCAGGGCGTGCGCTTCGTCATCACCTGCATCGAACAGATGGAAGGCGGCGAGGTCTTCATCCCGAAGATCCCCAGCACCAAGGTCACCGACCTGGCGCGCGCGATCGCCCCCGAAGCGAAGATCGAGATCATCGGCATTCGCCCCGGCGAGAAACTGCACGAAGATTTGCTCTCCGAAGACGAAGCGCGCAATGCGGTGGAGCGCGACGGCATGTACATCATCCGACCGCCGGAGACGCTCTGGAACCGCAGCCAGCAATACGAAGGCAAGCCTCTCGCCGAGGGTTTCTCCTACACCAGCGACAACAACACCGAATGGCTCGACCTCGAAGGCATCAAGAAGTACATTGCTCCGTTCGAGGAATTGTTTGCGAAGGGTAAACTCGAGGGGTAGGTGTCAGGTATCAAGTGTCACGTGTCATGTACCTGAAACCTGGTACCTGGACCCTGACACCGAGACTTGGCACAGGAGCACCTGACACATGACACGCTTACTCATCACCGGTTCCAGCGGATTGCTCGGCCTCAACCTGGCGCTCGATGCGATGGCGACTCACGAAGTCATTGGCGTGGACCGCTCGAAATTGAAGTCGCCGCCGTTTCCCATCGTCAACGCGGACCTGCTGACAGAGGGGGATGTGGAGCGCGTGCTCGATCAGACTCAGCCGAAGTGGGTCGTCCATTGCGCGGCGTTGGCCAACCTCGAAGATTGCGAGGCCGATCCCGACCTGGCCCACCGTCTCAACGCGGACCTGCCCCGGGCGTTGGCAAAGGCCTGCGAGGCGCGCGGCATCCAGATGGTCCAGGTCTCGACCGATGCCGTGTTCGACGGGACCAAGGCCGGGAGTTATGTCGAGTCGGATGCGCCGAATCCGCTCAGCGTCTACGCCCGAACGAAGTGGGAGGGGGAGCAGGCGGTGTTGGAGGCCAGTCCGAATGCCATCGTGGCGCGAGTCAATTTCTACGGCTGGTCCCTGAGCGGACGTCGCTCGCTGGCCGAATTTTTCCACCACAACCTGACCAACAACAAATCCATGACCGGCTACACCGACGTCATCTTCTGCCCGATGCATGTGCGCCATTTGGGCGGAATTTTGCTGGCCATGCTCGAGAAGAAACTGCATGGGCTGTATCACGTGGTGGGCAACCAACCGATGAGCAAGTATCAGTTTGGCGTGTACATTGCCAACCGCTTTGCGATGAACGCCGGTGAGATCTCGCCGCGCTCGATCAACACGTCCAGCCTGATCGCCAAGCGCGCCAACAACTTATTCCTTTCCATCGACAAGTTATCCACAGATTTGGGCCAGCCTATCCCCAGTTTCTCCACCGGCTTGGACCTGTTTTATCAACAGTATCAGGAAGGTTATCCACAGAAATTGCGGAGTTTTGCACAGTAATTCCGCCGATTCGGCCAGAGTTTTCCACCGGAATCCCACAGAAAAGGCTGGCAGACGCCCGGAATCGGCTGGTTTTGTCCACAGTTTTGACTCGGCTGTAAGCCGTTTATCCACAGAAAACGTGGAGTTATCCACAAGGCTGTAATTTGGTAAATTTGTTAATTGGGATTTGTGCTGACCAATCTACCAAACCCCCATCTACCGACACGGAGGATCCCCATGGAATTCAAAATCAACAACCACACCATCGGC
>CAYNQA010000132.1:0-8264 GCA_964399225.1 uncultured Anaerolineaceae bacterium | reverse complement strand
GAGGCGCAGGCCGTCGGCGAAGGTCAACGCACCGGAGGCGGCCAGAGCAGATAACTCGCCAAGAGAATGTCCGGCCAGCGCGGCAGGCTTGAGGTCCGGGATGCGAAGCGAGAGCACGCGCCATGCCGCCAGCGAATGGACATACAATGCCGGCTGGGTGTTGATCGTGTCATTCAGTTCCTCGGCAGGGCCATCCCACATCAACTTCGAGAGAGAAAATCCAAGCAGGCTGTCGGCTTCATCGAAAATCTGTTGCGCCGCAGGGAATGCGGCGGCAAGGTCACGTCCCATGCCAACGGCTTGCGAGCCTTGACCGGGAAAGATAAAAGCGGTTGAGTTGAGATCGAAAGTCATGTGATTCCTTTGGGATTGTAGTCCGGGATCAGATCCCGCATGATTTGGCGGAACGCCAGTCCGCTCCACAATGCATACACCCCATTAAACACAAACGAGCCGTGTTGGTCACGGCTCGTTCATGAAGCTACTCGGATTTCTTCTTGTCTTTTTTGACTTCGATCACTTCGCGCGTGCCGTAGTGACCGCAGTTCGGGCAGACGGTATGCGGAAGGCGCATCGAACCGCAGTTCGAGCAGGCAACCAGGTTGCGAGCTTGAAGAGCGTCGTGCGCGCGGCGGCGGTCGCGGCGGCCCTTGGAGTGTTTGCGCTTGGGATGTGGGGTCATGGTTTAGCTCCTTACAAAAATACAACGGCTTGCGCCGCCTTGGTTTTCTTTCAAGCGGGCGGATTATAGTGGCAGAAGGCATGGTCGTCAAGCCTGAACCGATGTAAAATGACGGGCATGGAAGTTCAAATTGCGGTTGCCAAGGTCAACAAATATGCCGTCTCCGAAAGCGGCGATTCGCTCGAAGTGGTGGAGCGCCCGAACGGAGGCATCTCCGTGGTGCTCGCCGACGGCCAAACCAGCGGGCGCGGCGCGAAAGCCGTCTCGCTGATGGTGGTTCGCAAGGTGATCGGCTTGCTGGCCGAGGGTGTTCGCGACGGTGCGGCCGCCCGGGCTGCGTCGGATGCGTTATTCACCGAGAAGCACGGAAAAGTCTCCTGCACGTTGAACATCGCCTCGATCGACCTCGTCACCAATACGATCGTATTGACGCGCAACAATCCGGCACCGATGGCGATCTGCCGCAGCGGAAACGTGGACATGGTCACCGCCGAAAGCGTCCCGCTTGGCACAGCGCGCGATACGCGCCCGATTGTCACCGAGATTAACATGGAGGCGGGCGTGATTGTGGTGCTCTACACCGACGGGCTGGTGCATGCGGGCGAACGACGCGGCGCGCGAATGGAGACTGGCACGATCATCCAATCCATGCTCGATGAGGGCGAAGATCCCGCACCGCAAGAGATCGCCGATGAACTGCTTGCGCACGCAGTCAGCCTGGATGATGGCCGCCCTGCGGACGATATCAGCGTGGTGGTTCTCAAAGTCACTTCGCGGGTCGGCGACCAAGCCCGGCGCATGACAGTTCGTCTGCCGATCGAATGATGGCAAACATCAAGCACTCCTATCAGCATTGGCGCGCTTCCTGGCGCGAAACCCGCCTGCTTTTGCGCGAATTTGGCGGACCTTTGCTCTTCTTTTTTATTACTGTTACAGGTGGAGGTCTGACTTACCACCTCATCGCGGAAGTGCTGGGCGAGCCGGTCGACACGATCGCAGAGTCGATCTACACCGTACTCACCATGGCCTTCCTGCAGCCGAGCGGGGACTTTCCACATCACATCATTCTGCAACTTTTCTATTTCATCATGCCGATCGTTGGCCTGGGCGCCTTGGCGCAAGGGCTGACTGATTTTGGAATCCTGCTTTTCAATCGCCGCGCACGAAGCCGCGAATGGGAGATTGCTGTGGCATCCACACTCAACAAACACCACGTTCTGATCGGGCTTGGCCATCTTGGGTTTCGCGTTGTCCAACAATTGCACGAAATGGGCGAGGCCGTTGCCGTAGTGGAACTCAACCCCAAGGCCGATCTCGTCGCAGCCGTCCAACAAATGAACGTCCCGGTCATCAGCGGCGACGCAAGCCGCGAGGCCACTCTGGCAGACGCCGGTATCAAGCGTGCCAAATCCATCATCCTATGCGTGCAGGACGATGCGCTCAATTTGAAAGCCGCCCTCAAGGCGCGCACGCTCAACCCAAACATCAAGGTGATCATCCGCATATTCGACGACGAGTTCGCAGATGAATTGCAAAGCCAGTTTGGATTCAACGCCCTGAGCGGCACCGCTATTGCCGCGCCCGCCTTTGCCGCATCCGCCGCGGGCGCAGACATCACCAACCCGATCAACGTGGAAGGGGAATCGCTCAGCCTGGCGCGGCTGACCATCGCACCCAAATCGGAGTTGGATGGAAAAACGATTGGTCACGTGGAGGACAATTTTGGCGTGAGCATCGTCATGGTAAGGCAGGATCACCAGAATCAATTCCACCCTACCGATAGCATGGTCTTGCGCGGTAAGTACACGCTGGCCGTTCTCGGCCGGCCTGAAAATCTGAACCGGGTGGTGCATGCCAGCCGGTAGCATGCGGGTCGGGGTCGTTGGCCCATGTGGTTCGGGGAAATCCACGCTCATCGCCGCACTCGAGGCGCAGGGCTACACTTGCCGCCACATCGCGCAGGAACATTCCTACGTCAAAGACATGTGGAAGCGCATCAGCAACCCCGATGTACTGATCTTTCTCGAATCATCCTTCGCGGTCTCAACGGCGCGGCGAAACTTGAACTGGACCGAAGCCGATCACGCCGAACAATTGCGCCGTCTCGCCCATGCGCGCCAGCATGCAGATCTAATTGTGGACACCGACGCACTTGCACCTGATGAGATCGCCGAACGCGTCTTGAACTTTTTAGGCAACCTTCGATGAAACGCATTTTCGCCTCATTCCTGACGTTATGCCTGCTTGCCAGTTGCATACCGACTCCCACCCCGCCAGACCTCAATCTCGACCGCGTCAGCCCAGACATGCCTATCTTCCGCGAAGGCCTGGCGGATCCCTCCGTCCTCGCAGAAATGGACGGCGCCACAGCGTATCGTATTCAGTTCGTGGTGGAGGACGATCTCACGCACGTGAGCGGAAAAGAACAGGTCTGGTACACCAATCGTGAGGACATGCCTCTCGACCACATGGAATTCCGTCTCTTCCCCAACATCCTTGGCGGAAAGATGACCGTCAGTAATCTAATCGTCGACCAACAACCTGTCAAACCGGAATATTCCCTGCGAAACAGCCTGATGACTGTGCCCTTTTCCGAGCCGCTCGCGGCTGGAGAGGAAGTTGTCATTTCAATGGACTTCGCTCTCGAAGTGCCAACCAACGTGGAATTGAACTACGGAGTTCTGGCGTACTTTGCTGATGTGCTCACTCTAGCTCACGCCTACCCCATGGTTGCGGTATACAACGAAGAAGGTTGGAACGCAGAACTGCCTCCCCCCGCCGGCGACCTGACTTTTGCCGACGCTTCTTTTTTCCTTGTCACGGTCAATGCACCACAAGGCCTGACTATCGTTGCGTCGGGTCGAGAATCCGAGCCGACGGTCAGCAACGGGAGGATCGTACAAACAATAGCCCTTGGCCCAGGGCGGGATTTTTTCATGGCCATTGGGCAAGACCTGGTGGTCATATCAGAAACTGTTGGCGATATCACAGTCAACAGTTATGCGCCCGGCAGTTGGCAAGAATCCAGCCAGTCCGCGCTGGAAACAGCTGTTCGCGCGCTTGAAACGTATAGCCGGGCGTACGCCCCTTATCCGTACACTGAATTCGACATCGTCGCAACGCCCAACCTGGCTCTCGGCATTGAATACCCCGGCGCGACAGCCATCACCCATCGTCTTTACACCGAAAACACCTTCGGGGAACAAACCGCCATATATCGCGAGTCCACGGTGGCGCATGAGGTAGGTCATCAGTGGTTCTACAACCTGGTCGGCAACGATCAGCTGGATGAACCCTGGCTGGACGAGTCACTGACCCAGTTCATCACATGGGAATATTACAGAAGAGTGTATGGGCCGGCCAGCGCGTCGGGATTTGAGGATGCATTGCAAGCACGCTGGTCGCGGGTGGATAACGCAGAGATTCCCATCGGCCTGCCTGTTGCTGATTACGCAGACCGGGAATACGGCGCGATCGTTTACGGGCGCGGGGCATTCTTCTTCGAAGATCTGCGAAACGAGATGGGTTCGGGCGCGTTCGATGTTTTCATCAAGAATTATGTCCAAACCTTTAGCTGGAAAAACGCCACATCCAAAGAGTTAAAAGCCCTGGCCGAGAAGCATTGCAACTGCGACCTCACACCAATTTTTGAAAAGTGGGTCTTCCCATAAGCTCCTCTCAAGTTCGCTTCCGTCCACCGTCACCATGAGGTATAATCCGCGGTCGCCTGCGAAAGCGGGCATTTTCGTGAGTGGAGAAATCGTATGAGGAATTTGAACACCAGACTCATTGTGATCGTCTTCATCGTCGTTTTGGCGGTGTGGATCGATTTCAGCAATGAACTGATCAATCCGATCAGCCAGCAAGTATTTCGTGATGTCAGCACCCGCCTCGGCCTTGACCTGCGCGGCGGTCTGCAAGTCGTTCTCGAAGCCGACCTTCCCGAAGGCACCGAAATTTCCAGTGAACAGATGGAAACGGCACGCCTGATCCTCGAGAACCGAACCAACGGTCTGGGCGTGAACGAAAGCGTCCTGCAAGTGGCCGGCGAGAACCGTATCGTGGGTGAATTCCCCGGTGTGGCCGATCCCGATGCCGTCAAAGCCACCCTCGGCCAGACTGGCCGTCTTGAATTCGTGGATTTCGGCTCCAACTTCATCCCGGCCGGCACAGTCGTGCAGACCGACATTGAAGGCGGAGTTGCCACCGACCTGACCGTTCCTGCCGATCCGTCTGCGCCTGTCATTTATCACACCGTGATGACCGGCGACAAGATCAAGACGGCGCTCGTATCCCAGAACACGGCCACCGGCGAATATGTCATTGACTTCACGATGACCACCGAAGGCGCCAAGATCTTTGGCGATCACACTTCCAGCCATGTTCAGCAATATCTGGGCATTGTGCTCGACAAGGTGGTCATCTCTGCACCGGTTATCAATGATGCCATCACAGGCGGAGAAGGCTCGATCTCCGGCCAATTCACGGCCGAAAGCGCCAACGCCCTTGCCATCCAACTCCGCTACGGTTCCCTGCCCATCCCGTTCAAAGTCGTTGAAAGCCGCGTGGTCGGCCCGACCCTTGGCCAGGATTCGCTCGAAAAATCGTTGCTCGCCGGCTTAATCGGTATTGCGATCGTATTCCTGTTCATGGGAATTTACTACCGGGTACCGGGTGTGCTCGCGAACCTCTCGATCATTGTCTACGCCCTGATCGCGTTCGCCGTCTTCAAGTACTTCCACTTCACGCTCACCCTCGCGGGCGTGGCTGGCTTCCTCCTTTCAACTGGTTCCGCTCTCGATGCGAACATCCTCATTTTCGAACGCATGAAAGAGGAATTGCGCGCCGGCCGCCCTCTGCGCAACGCCATTGATCTGGGCTGGAGCCGCGCCTGGTCTTCCATCCGCGACTCGAACCTGGCTACCATCATCACATCGGCCATCCTTTTCTGGTTCGGCTCCACCTTTGGCGCCACCATCGTAAAAGGCTTTGCCCTGACCCTTTTCCTCGGCGTGGTGATCTCGCTCTTCACAGCGATCATCGTCACCCGCACATTCCTCCAACTGGTGCTGAAAGCCATCAAGCCCGGCACAGAGAACCTCAAGTGGTTCGGCATCTAGGGAGAACAACATGAATATCCTCGGAAAACGCTACTGGTACTTTGCCCTCTCGCTGCTCATCATCATCCCAGGGATGATCTTGATCGCTACCGGAGGCCTGCCTCTCTCCATTGACTTCACCGGCGGCTCGATCCTTGAGCTTCGCTTCGCTGGTGAAAACCCCGCCCCCGCAGATGTCGTCGCGGTGTATGAAAACCTCGGCGTGGAAGATGTTCAGGTGCAGACCACCAGCACCGGCACCCTACAGATCCGCTCCTCTGCGCTCGATGAAGCCGCCAGCGTCGAAATCCAGAATGCCCTGAAAGAGAGATTCGGCGACGTGACGGTTGAACGGTTCGACACAGTCGGCCCCTCCATTGGACGCGAAGTGACCCAGCGCGCCGGCCTGGCTGTTGGCTTTGCCGCACTGGCCGTGGTCATCTACATCACCTACACGTTCCGCGGTCTCACTCACGCATCGCGCTACGGCGTCATCGCCATTATCGCCATGGTTCACGATGTGGCCATCGTGATGGCGGTCACCGCCATTGGAGGACGCTTCTGGGGCTGGCAGGTGGACTCTCTTTTCCTCACCGCGCTCCTCACCGTCATCGGTTTCTCGGTGCAGGACAAGATCGTGGTCTTCGACCGCATCCGCGAGAACTCGAACATCTACCGCAAGCTCTCGTTCGAGACCCTCGCCAATCACTCCATCATCCAAACCCTGCAGCGCTCCATCAATACCCAATTGATGACCGTGGAGTTCATGCTCCTGGCACTGGCACTTTTCGGCGGCATCACTCTGCGCGAATTCGCTGTCATCCTGCTTATCGGTCTCTTCAGCGGAACTTACTCGTCCATTTTCATCGCAGCCCCCATCCTTGTGGTCTGGGAGAACAAAGAATGGCAAACTTGGTTCCGCCGCAGGGATGAACCCACCACCATCTCGTAAGTGCAAATGGCGCATCACCCGGTGCGCCATTTTTCTTTTTGGATGCCCTTGCCATGCGCCGAATCTCCGTCCTTGTCTTTAACTTCCTCACCGGCCTGACCTTTCTCGCCGCATGCGCTTCACCCGTCTCCACAGCGGCTCCAGCCTCGCCCACGGCAATGTCACCCCAGGCATCCTACTGGACTCCCCGCCCGGATAACTCCTGGCAGATCCAATTCAGCGGAGACTTGAACCTCGACCTCGAGGTAGACATATTCTTTCTCGACCTATTCGATACTCCCGAAGAAGTGATCTCCGATCTGCACGATCAAAGCATACGAGTTGTATGCTACTTCAGTGCTGGAACGCTTGAAGATTGGCGCCCCGATGCGGGCAGTTTCCCCGCAACCATTCTTGGCAATGAACTCTCTGATTGGCCGGGCGAACGCTGGCTCGACATCCGCGATCTGCAAGCCCTGGGACCAATCATGATGGGACGAATCCGCCTCGCCGTCCAGAAGGGATGCGATGGCGTGGACCCGGACAACGTGGATGGGTATATCAACGAAACAGGCTTTCCGCTCACCGCCAACGATCAACTGGCCTACAACATCTTCCTGGCCAACGCCGCCCATCAGAACAATCTTGCCATCGGCCTGAAGAACGATCTCGAGCAGGCGGAACAGCTTCTTCCATTCTTCGATTGGGCGCTCAACGAATCATGCTTTGCGCTCGATGAATGTTCCCTGTTGCTACCATTCGTGAAGGCAGAAAAACCTGTCTTCATTATTGAATACGAACTGAAACCGCAGGAATTTTGCCCGAAAGCCAACCAAATGGGGGTCAATGCCTTACAAAAACGCCTTGAGCTTGATGCGTTTCGCTTTCCCTGCCGATAATTTCATCTGAAACTTTAAAAAACCTATCGCGTATATCTCTCCAGCAAGCAACTACAAGGAGCGTAATCATGGAAAATAAACCTCGCAACACAGGGTCATTGGTCGGCGGCGCTGTTCTCATTGGTCTCGGACTGCTGGCGCTGGTCTCGGAAATCTTTGAAGGTCTTGATTTCTGGGGCACATTCTGGCCATTTATGATCATTGGCTTCGGAGCCTTGTTCTTCGCAGGGATGTTCCTGGGGGGTAAGTCCACTGCCCCGCTCGCCATCCCCGGCTCGATCATCAGCATGATCGGCTTGATGCTCTTCATCCAAAATGTCACGGGACATTTTGAAAGTTGGGCTTACGGCTGGACGGTGATCGTCTTCTCGGTTGGCCTGGGTATCTACATCATGGGCCGCTGGAGCGATGACCCAGGTTCAGTACGCGGAGGCAAAGGAGTGATGCGCGTCGGCGTTACCATGTTCATCATCTTTGCCGCATTTTTCGAAGGTCTGGTCTTCCGTTCCTTCGCGTTTTCGAGCTACATCCTGCCGGTCGGCTTGATCGTACTCGGGTTCTACCTTGTTCTCAAACGCTCAGGCTTGTTCTTCCGCAAAGAAGAGAGCCTGGCGTCCAGCACCCTTTCGGAGGCCCCAGGACAGACACTCGGT
>CAYNQA010000131.1:0-8266 GCA_964399225.1 uncultured Anaerolineaceae bacterium | reverse complement strand
CTTCCTGCTGCGTGACTACGGATTCGACCTCGAGGATTTGCCGTTCACCAATGACAGCAACCTGCCCTTGAACACCGACCCAAAACTGGCCTGGGCACAGATGAACTTGTCCGAGCGGCCGGTGGAGGTGAATCGGGCAGAGAAACGTGAGCTACTGCGTATCCCCGGAATCGGTCCGAAAGGAGCCGAGGCGATCTTGCGAGCGCGGCGGGGCGGGCGATTGCGGGATCTGTCTGCGCTGCGCAAGTTGGGAATCACCGTCGCACGCGCCGCCCCGTTCCTGCTCCTGGATGGGAAGCGCAACCCGACCCAAATTCCCCTTTTTTAGTCCAAAAGTCAGGGTAAGAGACAGCCCCTCCGCAAGCACAGTGTGGATAAACACGCGCTTTCAGAGGTTGTATTTGCATTTAACCCAAGACTCATCCACCTCAATAAAAATTACCCACATTACGAAGAAGGAGAAGGCATGGAACTGATCGAACGCATTATTCGAACCATGATCGAACTGCATCCCATTCACCCGATGATGGTGCATTTCCCGATCGCTTTGACCGGCGCAGGCGCGCTATTCATTCTTTTGGCCGTTTGGAAGAAAAGCAACGCTCTCGAGCAAGCCGCATTTGCGAATATAACCCTCGCCGCCATCGGAACAGTTGCAGCCGGCTTTACCGGCATGATGGATAACTTAAACGTTTACGAAGGCGCAGCCCCCAATGCATCCTGGAAGATGATCCTGGCAATATCGCTGCTTGCTATCACCGCCGGCACAAGTATCGCTCGCTGGCGAAATCCAAATCTGTTTAATGGCGGATCAAAGACGTTGTACGTGAGCGCCTACCTGATTAGTTTTCTTATTGCCATCGTGCTCGCCTTTTTGGGCGGCATTATTCTATATGGATTCTCGGAGTAACCATGTTTAATAAAATGAAACCCGTTCTTCTTATCATCACCGGCTTGACCTTGATCCTGGCGGCTTGCGCCGCTCCCGAGCCTGAGCCGACCACCGCCCCAGCGATCGAGCCTACCAACACAACTGCGCCCCTGCCTGTTGAAACCACTTTGCCTGCAACTGATGCGCCCGCCCCCGCGGAACCGACTGCAACTACCGCTGCTCCGGTCACAGCCAGCGTGAGCTTTGCCAATGATGTACTTCCGATCCTGAACAGCCGTTGTTTCAATTGTCATGGCGGCGACGCAACACGCGAAGGACTGAGCATGGCCTCGTACGACACGCTAATGGCAGGATCCGATAACGGTCCGGTCATTGTGCCCGGCGACCCGGATAACAGCTTGCTGGTGAAACAACTTCTGAACGGAAAGATGCCCAAGCGCGGACCAAAACTTACCCCTGAGCAGATCCAGATCATCATTGACTGGATCCTTGCAGGCGCGCCAAACAACTAAACGGCACGCATTTCTATAACGCGATCCAACCGCTCCGCAGGCCGGCACGAATGGCCTCGGCGCGGTTGGTTGCATTTAATTTCGAATAGATCGAGGAGACGTGGAACTTAACTGTGTGCTCGCTGATGCCCAGTGACGCAGCGATTTGTTTATTGGCAAGCCCTTGTGCGAGCAGGGATAGCACTTCCTGTTCGCGCTCGGTCAATGGGCCGCGTTCGATGGGTTCGGGCAAATCGCTGGCAAACAGTTGTGTGCGCGGACCTACAACGAATCCCTGCGCGAGGGCGTGGATGGCGGCAAGCAATTCTTCGGCGGAAGAATCGGAGGGCAAAATGCCGAAGGCAGAGTGATTGCGAAGCGCCGCAGACGACGGGAGGACGGCATCGCTCAAGACGAGGATCGATGTGGCGTCTGGCACCGGCAGTTCGAAATCCAACGTGGAAGCAGACGAGGCGGACATCAAAATGACGTCCGCCTCGATCTCATTAAAATCGTTCAGCTGCGCCGCTTCACCAATCACCTGCACGCGCGCATCCGGGGCAAGCAGGGAGCGCAGTCCCGCGCGCAGAGCAGGCGAAGCGGCAACAAGCAAAACGCGAATCACTACTTACGCTCCCCCGCGGTGACATTGAGCGTGGTGAGATTGCCGCCGCGCAAAATTTCGACGGCCACGGGCTTGCCGACAGTCTCGCTGTTCAGGGCTACAAAGAGATCATCCGGATCGCTGACAGGCTGACCATTCACGGCGACGAGAATATCGCCGACGAGAATGCCGCCCTTCTCGGCCGGACCTCCGTTCTCAAGCCACGCCACAAGCAGACCCGAAACCTGATCCCGCTTGAGATTCGTTTTCGCCGTTCCGGGTAGTTCCACCACCTGCGTGCGGACGCCGAGGTAGCCGCGCTTGACGGACCCATGTTTGGCGAGCGCGTCGGCAATGCGCCAGGCGAATTTTGCAGTGAGTGTCAACGCGGAACCATGTGTAAGGCCTGATGTATTGAGGCCAAGCACATTGCCGTCCGTGTCTACGAGCGGACCACCGGAGAAGCCGGGGTACGAGGTGGTTTCGGTCTGCAGGTATTCATCCAGCAAACCGCCGCGCGCCGTGCGGACCGGCCCGCCAACAGTAGTGATGATGCCCCACGACGCTTGCATGCCAGCAGAGCTCGGGCGGCCTAGGGCGAGGACAAGTTGCCCCACTTTCGAATCCGCGTTGGCGAGCGAGGCAGGTTGGAGAACCTTTTCGTTCAGGCGCAGGAGGGCGAGGTCGGTGCCGGGGTCGCGACCGGCCAGCGAGGCGCTGACCGTTTTCCCGTCCGGGGTGACGATGCGGATGTCGTCACGAGTCACTACGTGGTCGGCGGTCAGGATAAGGTCCGCGGCGAAGGCGATGCCGCTGGCGGGGTAGCGCTTGCGCGCGTCTACGAGAACGGTGGACTGTCCACCTTTTTCAACTGCGGAGGCGAGGGAGTTGGAGAAGTCGGTAAGAGTTGACATGATAAGCTCCTTTTTGAGATGCGGAGTCCGAAGTCTCCTGACTTCGGGCAAAATCTGGAGACTTTGCATTCCGCAAGAATGCCAGGAGTGTAAGAGATTTTACTTTGAAAGTGTATCGGGGAAAGAGGCAGGGCTCAACCTGCCCGTTTGGAGGAGGAGACACTTACAGGAAAGGAACGAGCCTGCGACATGTAGCTTCGCAGGCTCGTGTTTGCATTTTTCAACGCAGTGAGTTATATGCCCCCAGCCAGGGTTTGCCAAGGCGATGATTGTCGCTGACTGTGACTTTACTGAACTTTGCCGCAATGGTCGGCATGAGCATGGCAATGGTTGCCCAATCGTCTGCTAGGACGGCGGCCTTCATCTTTGCGGCGGTTGTGCCGGCCCACATCCATTCCATGCGGAAGCGGTCGGCTTTGACCCAGTAGTCTCGCTTTTCCCAGGCGGCGACGGAGGCATCGATCCCCTCCGCGATGGTTTGCAGGGCTATGGCGATAAAGGCAGCCAGGTCGCGGGCGTAGGCGGTTGGTTCGGATTGTTTGGCAAGCTCGCGAATGGCGAGGATGATCCCCTTCGAGAGGCGGGTGCGGTCTTTTCCAGCAGAGTCGGGGTTGATGACGCGGCTCAAGTTTGTGCTCCAATGTCAGGTGTCAAGTGCCAGGTGCCATGTATCTGGGCCTGGGCAACAGGGCGCGATTATACATGGAAATTCGGCTTTTTTTGTTGACGCTCCCTTGCCTTGCGCTTATAATTTCGCCCGCTCTGGTCTCGGTCTCGATATGGCGAGAAAAATGCCCGCCTACTCGACCAGCGTTGACAGCACGGGGACGTGCTGGAACTGGCAGACAGGCATGACTTAGGATCATGTGCCGCAAGGCGTGAGGGTTCAAGTCCCTCCGTCCCCATCATTTGACCGCAAAAATATAAAAAGCGAAGAATAATCAATACAAAAGAAGGAATTCCGACGTTGAACATCCAGAAGAACATCCGCGATGACCATCAGGCCGAACTGACGGTTGAAGTTGAAGCAGAGCGCATGGAGGCGGCCAAGCGCCGCGCAGCGCGCAAGATCTCCGAGCGAGGCAAGATCCCCGGCTTCCGCCCGGGCAAAGCCCCCTACGAAATGATCCGCCGCCATTACGGTGACGAGGCGATCCTCGAAACCGCTGTGGACATGCTTGTGGAGGATATCTATCCCGACGTGCTGAAGCAGGCCGAGGTGGAACCGGCCGCCATGGGCGCGCTCGAGAAGATCGAGAGCATGGATCCGCCGAAGTTCATCTTCCGCGTGCCGATGCTCCCCACTGTGGACCTGGGCGATTACATGTCCATCCGTGTGCCGTATGAGTTCACCGCGCCCGGCGACGATGCGTTGGAAAAGACGCTGGATGAGATGCGCCAGATGTATGCCTCGACTGAAACGGTCGAGCGTGAAGTGCAGGAGACCGACTACGTCCTGTTCTCGGTCAAGGGTGAGAAGAAAGATGCCAAGGAAGGCGACGACCTTGCCGACCTGAGCCGCGAAAGCACCGCGACCATGGTCCGCGAGGAAGATAAGCTGCAAGATAATGAATGGCCCTACAAGGGTTTCTGCCGCGAATTGATCGGATTGAAGCCCGGCGAGAGCAAGAAAGTCAAGCACAAGTACGCCAAAGATTTCGATGACGAGAAATTGCAGGGCGCCACTGTGACTTATGAAGTCACGGTCAAGACGGTCCGCTCGGTGAAACTGCCCGAATTGAACGATGACTTCGCCAAGACCGTCAGCGCGCAGTATGAAAACCTCGACCAGTTGAAGGACGCTTTGCGCAAAGAGAACGAAGCCCGCGCCAAGGCTGAATACGATGATGACTACTATTCCAAGCTGATCGACAAGATCAAAGAGAATGCAACCATCAAGTATCCGCCGCAAGTGATCGAGCACGAGGGCGAACACGTCCTCGAGGATTTGAAGCAGCGCCTTGGCTCGCAAGGCATGGATCTTGAAACCTACTTCAAAATGCGCAATACCACGCAAGAGAAGTTCGTCGAAGAAGAAGTCAATCCAGTTGCGAAGAAACGTCTCGAGCGCGGTCTGATCCTGGATGAGATCGCCCGCCAGCAGAAGATCCAGTTCGACGAGGCTTCTCTGCGCGATGAGTTCGACCAGACCATCAACCAACTCGCCTATCAGGGTATGGACTTCAACCAGCTCACGAAGGGCGGGAAGAAGTCACAGGAAGATTTCTCGCGTATGATCGCCAACGAATCTGCGGCGCGCCTGATGACCCGCCGCACGCTCGAGCGCTTGAAGGTCATTGCTTTGGGTGAATGGACACCCGAATTGGTTGCCGAGAAAAATGCCGAGGCGGAGACGAAAGCCGAGGAAAGCGCGGCCGCTGCCCCCGTCGAGGATGAGGCGAAGGCGGAGTAAGGTCCGCAAAACGTCAACAAATCCGTTGTGTGGAATTAACATAATTCCAACACGGCAAGTTTATGATGGGCGCACTCGGAGGTACCCATGATCCCAAATTTCAAGAACGTCATCCCGATGGTGATCGAACAATCGGGCCGCGGTGAGCGCGCTTACGACATCTACTCGCTCCTGCTCAAGGAACGCATCATCTTTCTCGGCACGCCGATCGACGACCAGGTGGCGAACCTGATCGTGGCGCAACTGCTCTTCCTCAACCATGAGGACCCGGAGCGCGAGATCCGCATGTACATCAACTCGCCCGGCGGCGTGATCTACGCTGGCATGGCGATCCTCGACACAATGAACATCATCTCGAACCCGATCAGCACCACCGCTGTCGGCGTCACCGCTTCGTTCGGGACTGTGTTGCTGGCTGCCGGAACCAAGGGCCGCCGCTACGCCCTGCCCCACGCTACGATCCACATGCACCAGCCTCTCGGCGGCGCGCAGGGTCAGGCCACGGACATTGCCATTGCGGCCAAGCAGATCATGCGCCAAAAAGAGATTCTGAACGGGATCCTTTCGGCCAGCACCGGCCAGCCGCTCGAAGTGATCGAGCGCGACACCGACCGCGATATTTACATGGATGCCAAGCAGGCCATGGAATACGGTTTGGTGGACCAGGTGTTGGAAATTCCCGAGAAGGCAAAGTAGTCCTTCCAAACGTTTGATATTGAAAACTGCCCGTCGAGCGATTCGGCGGGCAGTTTGATTCCACGGGGTCATCAACCAGAGACGAGCAGAAGGCGCGGCAATTCCGCTACCGTTGGGGGCGGGTCAGTGAGGAGACGCTCGGCGAGATGGATGAGTTTCTTCAATTTCTTCGGTTTCACATCATCCAATATCTTCCGAGCGGTGGCGCGAGCCAGTTGGAGGTCATTGCAGGCAAAGGCAACCATGCATTGCACCAGGCGCCAGCGGGTGGTCAACTCAAAGCCGAGGTTATCCGATGGCCCGCTCTCCATTCTGCGTTGAGCGTCAATCCTCTCACCCATCATGACCTGAATCATGGCAAGATCTGATTGCGCCCAGGCGCGGATGCGCGCATTCCCTTCGATGCCCGGCATGGAAAGGACACGGTCTGCGCTGGCGCGCGCGGCAGGCAGGTCGTTGTGCAACATCTGCGCTTCAGCGAAAAGGCACAGGCAGGTACCTATGGACCAGAGATCGGTGGAAGTGCGTCCATCGCTTAGCGCTTTCTCCAAAACAGCATGAGCATCGCTGACCTTTCCGCATTCCATGAGCAGGGATGCCCGAGCGCCCTCCGAACTGAGCAGGCCTTCCGTATCACCAATCCGCCGCTCGATCTCGGAGGCTTTTTCAAAATCAACCAGGGCAGCTTCATAATCTTCGAGGTTGGCGGATAAGACGCCCAGATTGTGCAACACCCCTGCCTCGCCGTACAGATCGCCGATGGCGCGATACCCTTGAATGGCTTCGTGATACACGCGCCGCGCACCATCCACATCTCCGCGTTCAAGCATGGCTGTAGCTGTGTTGGACAGGGTCGCACATTCCACCACGCGCAAACCGGAGCGGCGGGCGTACTCCAGCGCTCTGCCATAATGCGCCAGCGATTCATCACCTTCGGGATGGCGTGTGTAGCTGATCCAACCGAGGGTGCGTTCACAACGCGCACGCACGTCGTCGGCAACGAACGGGAGGGATTCGGAAAAAGTTTCCACGATCACGATCGATTCTGCGGCAAGACGCTCCGCATCATCGTAATGTGAGAGCGCAAGGTGCGCACGCGCCTCGATCGTCCCCAGACGGGCATGCAATACCGCATCCGCCGCGGAAAGGTCGGCGCGCGCCGATTGGCATAAGCGCAAGGCTTCGGCGGTCTGGCCGCGCTGCAAAAGGGCCTGGGCAAGATTGCGCACGATCTCTGCTCGGACCGCAGGCAGATTCTGCGCCAGCGAGAGCGCTTCACGGTAACTGCTTTCGGCCTCAGCAGCGCGGAACGTGCCGCGCAACAGATCACCGCGGGCTTGGAGCAAACGTCGGCGCAGGCTGGACACGTCGCCGCGTTTACGGTTCGCGCGTTCAAGCGCCTCCTCCACAACTTGGACAGCGGCATTTGCCAGTCCGCGGTGGAAGAGCGTTTCGCTTTGATCGGCCAACACTTCAGCCGCGCGTTCGAGCTCAGATGCGCGAACCCAATGGTGAGCGGCCTCGACAATTTTGTCGCCGCGATACTCATGCCATTCGGCAGCGAGGCGATGCAGTCGCTTCTTCTGTGTCACATCGGCGGCCAGCGATGTATAGAGAAAATCGCGCACCAGCGGATGCAGTTCGGCGCGGCGGGGATTTTCCACCAAATTGCGGCGGCGCAAGTTCTGAAGGTGCGGTTCGAGATCGCGCTGCCCTGCTTTATGGATCAACTCCACGAGGGCGTCATCGTAAAGATCGAGCGGCGCGCGAAACACCGACAACAGCGAAGCAATCCAGCGGGTGGCAGAGGGCAGGTCGTTGAGAATGGTGTTCAACAAATATGAAGCCACCTGCGGATGCATCTCCATGTGATCGAGCAGGGATTGAATGTTTGCACGCGAATCAGACAACTGCGAAGCGGCAAGGCGGAGCAGCATGGGATTGCAATCCGTCTTCGCAAGCAGACGCTCCAACTTCCCCGCTTCAAGCCGGACCCCAAACTGGCTCAGCAAGTCGCGGGCCTCGTCCAACTCCAGGCCGCCTATGTCCACCTGGCGGAACGGCAGGTCCAATTCCTGCCGGCTGGTAAGCAACAGAGAGGAAGATGTGGTTGCCCCCAAATTCCGCAACAGCGACAGGCTGGATTCCTCCGCCTGCAATAAGTGAACATCTTCAACGCACAGCAGGGCTGGCTGATTTGCCAATGCCCCCCGTAATAACTGGAGTTGCTGATCGAGCGCCATCGGGGCAGAGTCC
>CAYNQA010000130.1:0-8294 GCA_964399225.1 uncultured Anaerolineaceae bacterium | reverse complement strand
TCGGACCTCGACACGCTCACCGAATTGCGCTTCGGCGCAGAACTCGATCCGGTCAACGTGCTCATGCTGGCCGAATCGGGCCTCGGCGCATTGAACCCGGAAGAGTGGATCACCAACCTCGATCCGCAACTGGTGGTGCTGAGCGTGGCTGCAAACGACTTGAACGATCTGCCCTCCTCTGCTGTATTGGAAGCGATCGGCGAGCGCACTCTGTTGCGCACCGATGCCAATGGCTGGATCGAGATCGCCACTGATGGCACACAGGTCTGGGTGGAAGTGGAGCGCGGCGGAGCGCCGGCTACCGCAACACCCACAGCGCCCTACGACATTGATCCGCTGGCAATTCCAACAGATGGTTTATTCACCGACGCACCCATGGCCACAGAACTGGCAAGCCAGACCCCCATGCCCACCACAACACCCGGCGGGATCATCCCGCCCTCTCCCACCGCAACGCCCGGTTTGGTACTTCCGCCTCCGCGCTCCACCGTGCCTCCGAGGTAAAATCTGCAAAGCGGCAGTAGTCGATGTTGCATGCCGTGCAGCAAGATCGCATCCTGGCTTTGCCAGTGACGCATTCGTCCGTCCGCATTCGCCCTGGTCACCATAAAGGAGATTCCCATGGACAGCCTCTCATTTACCGTTACTCGCCCCAACAAGATCACGACCGTTCTTCATCTGCAAGGCCGCATCGACTCATCCAACGAAACAGTGCTGCGCGAACAAGCCAGCCGCCTGCATACCGAAGGTGCGCGCCATCTCCTTCTCGATCTCTCACAAGTGGATTACATCTCCAGCGCGGGCTTGCGCGCCATACACACCATCTACAAACTCTATACGCCCGCCGAGGAGATCAAATCCTGGCAGCCCGATGGCGATGTGTATAAAACACCCTATTTCAAATTGCTCTGTCCCTCGCCGCAAGTGTACGGCGTGCTTAATCTGGCGGGCTTCCTGCACAACATTCCCTTTTTCACCACAGCCAGCGAAGCGCTTGCTTCATTCTCAGAGTGATCCGCAGGACATGCGAAATTCGCAGGGACTTCGATCGGCCTGACCTGCGAAATTCTTGAACGGAAAGAATGGGCTACATCATTCTCGAAGGCGGCGCCGAATTCGGCGGAAAAATGGCGGAACCGGACCGCATTGCCTTGCGCCTTGCGGGCGGACTCCACGTCCCAGTGCGCATTCTGCCCACCGCGGCCGCCGCGGATCAAAACCACCTCCGCGCGGGCGCCAACGGGGCAAAGTGGTTCGCCTCCCTCGGCGCCACCGATGTGTCCGTGACCTACGTCATCGATGCCGATAGCGCGGAGGAGGAAGCCCATGCGCGCGAGTTGCGCAAAGCGAAATTGATCTATCTGCTGGGAGGCTTTCCCGGTTACACCGCCCGCACGCTTGCAGACAGCAAGGCCTGGCAGGCCATACTCGAGGCCTATCAAAATGGCGCCGTCATCGCCGGGTCGAGTGCGGGCGCCATGGTGTTATGTGAACGCTACTACGACCCTTATGAGGGAAGGCTGTATCAAGGGTTGAACCTGATCCCCAATGTGTGCGTCATTCCCCATCACGGACCCGGCACGCATCGCTGGGCCAAAGACATCCTGCATCAATTGCCCGGCATCACCTTGATCGGCATCGCCGAACAGACCGGCATCGTGGATGACGGGAACCTTTCCACATGGACAGTATCCGGCCGGGGGGAGGTGACGCTCTACCGAGGCGGAACCGTTCAACGTCACGGACGAGGCGCGGCGTTTTCGCTGTAGAATAGTCCCATCCCTGTTCGTGGAGAATCCGATTTGGCATCCAATTTCCGCGCTCTAAAAGATCGCGCCTTTGCATTGCTGTGGGCCGGCCAGACCATTTCGCGCCTCGGCGATGCAGTCTTCCAGCTTTCGCTTTCGTGGTGGGTGCTCGAAAAGACCGGCTCGCCGGTGACCATGGGCACCATCCTGGTTGCCACCAGCGTGCCGATGTTGATCTTCCTGCTGATCGGCGGCCTGACGGTGGACCGTGTGTCACGTGAGCACCTGATGTTCTATTCAGATCTGGCGCGCGGCATCATCGTTTCGCTGATCAGCCTGCTTGCCTATACCGGGCGGCTCGAGGTGTGGCACGTGTTGATCATGGGCATCATCTTTGGGTTCATCTCGGCGTTCTTTGCGCCAGCCTACGTGGCGTTGGTGCCGGCCATCACCCCGCGCGATGACCTGCCAAGCGCAAACTCACTCTCGGCATTGAGCGCGCATTTCGGCAGCATCGCGGGACCGGGTGTGGGCGCGCTGATCGTGAACGCGGGCGGCACGCCGCTGGCCTTTGGCGTGAACGCACTCTCGTTCTTTGCGGGCGCAGCGTTTTTGTTCCCCCTGCTCAAAGATGCGAAGGCGCCGGTCCGCGCAGAGACGGCACACACCAATCCGTTCCTTGATCTGCGCGATGGCTTGCGCACATTGGTGGCCAGCCCCGTCCTGTGGGTGACGATCGTGGTGGCTTCACTGGGCAACATGGTTCTCTCCGGTCCGCGCAGTGTGACGATGCCATTTTTGGTGAAGGATTTTCTCGGCGGCGACGCGGGAATGCTGGCTTTCATCAATTCCATCTTCCCGATCGGATTCGTGGCGGGCAACCTGTGGCTGGGACGCACGCCGCATCTGCGCCGACGTGGGATCGGGATGTACGTATGGTGGGGGATCGCCAGTCTGTCACTGATCGTCTTTGGGTTTCGCGTGCCGCTTTGGGCCTTGGCGATTGGCGCGTTCGTGTTCGGCTTCGGCATCGAGATCGTCAACCTGATCTGGACCAACCTGATGCAGGAACTCGTGCCGCCGGAACAGATGGGCCGCGTTTCGAGCATCGACATGCTGGGCTCGTTCGTGTTCATGCCGGTGGGATACGCGCTGGCCGGCTGGGCCACCGAATGGATCGGGCCGGCCATGGTCTTCATCGTATTCAGTTCGCTCTCGGCATTGTTCGCCGTGCTGGGGTTGCTCTTCCCCTCCATCCGCAACACAGATTGAGATTCACCAAACCCTAATCCAACTGTTAGTCGTTGCTAAGGAAGAAACGGGAAAATCAACCCATCCTTTGAGTACTCATTTTACAGGAGAGAATCATGGCCTCATTCAAATCCAATATCCCATCTTCCGAGATCACGCCCAAAGAGGTTTTCCTCTCGCGGCGTGACGTGATCAAAGCGGCCGGGTTCGCCGGCCTCGGCGCGTTGCTGGCGGCCTGCGCCCCGCAAACGGTGACCAGCGGCGCGGACCCGCAAGTCCCGCCGGATGTGCCGAATACGCTCGAAGATATCACCAACTACAACAACTACTACGAGTTCACCACCGATAAAACCGGCGTAGCCGGGCTGGCCGAGGATTTCCCCTCGCGCCCGTGGACGGTGGAAGTGGGCGGCCTGGTGAACAACCCGAAAACCTACGACGTGGATGACCTGATCACAAAATTCCAGCCCGAAGAGCGCGTGTACCGCCTGCGCTGCGTGGAGGCCTGGAGCATGGTCATCCCGTGGATGGGTTTCCCGCTCGCAAAACTGCTCAACGAGGTGCAGCCAACCTCCGATGCGAAGTATGTGCGCTTCGAGGCGGTCTACAACCCCGATGAAATGCCCGGGCAAAAGAACCGCATGTTCCCCTGGCCCTACCTGGAGGGATTGCGTCTCGATGAGGCGATGAACGATCTCGCCATCCTCGCCACCGGTCTCTACGGCGACCTGCTCCCCAACCAGAACGGCGCGCCCATCCGCCTGGTTGTGCCGTGGAAGTACGGCTTCAAATCCATCAAGGGCATCGTGAAGATCGAACTGACCAACGAGGAGCCGTCCACGCTGTGGTCGAACATTGCGCCGAACGAATACGGCTTCTACGCCAACGTCAACCCGAACGTGTCGCATCCGCGCTGGTCGCAGGCCAGCGAGCGCCGCATCGGTGAGCTTACCCGCCGCCCCACGTTGATGTTCAACGGCTACGCCGAACAGGTGGCGCATCTGTATGATGGAATGGATCTGGCGAAGAATTATTGATCGCAGACGCAGACGATCCGGTACGTGCAACATGTCCATCGAATTTCCCTGCTAAAATGGGCGAACTTCGTAACGACTGCACCATGTAACCATGACACTTCTCAAACGCTACACCCCTCTCCAGATCTTCATGCACCTTGCCGCATGGTTCCCGATTGCGCGGCTGGTCTTCGAGGCGTTCACCGGCGGGCTGACCGCCAACCCCATTCAACACATCGAACAACGGACGGGACGCGCCGCGATCACACTGCTGATCCTCTCGCTCGCGGCCACGCCGCTCAACAGCCTCTTCGGCTGGAGCGAAATGATCAAGCGCCGCCGCGCGCTCGGGTTGTATGCGTTCATGTATGCTTCGATCCACGTGTTGATCTTCGTCAACCTGGATTACGGGCTGGCATGGAGTCTGATCGTGCAGACGGTGTTCGAAAAACCGTTCATCCTCGCCGGTGCGCTGGCCTTCCTGTTACTCATCCCAATGGCGGTCACTTCCTTCGACGAATGGAAAATCCGCCTCAGGCGCAACTGGAAGCGGCTGCACATGCTGGTCTATTTCATTGCCCCGCTGGCACTGCTCCACTATGCATGGAGCAAAAAAGGCGACTTCTTCAATTTCAGCGGCGAGGTCGCACGTCCGTGGGCGTATGCGATCGTGTTTGTGATCTTGATGCTGCTGCGCATCCCCGCAGTGCGCAGATTCTTCGCCTCAGTGCGGACCCGCATACGGGTTCCATTCGCACGGCAATCCCCGTAACAAAAAGCCCGGTCCGGCCTCACCCGTTTCGGGCGGAGTCGGACCGGGCGGCGTGCGATGTCTATTCGCTAAAAGATGCCGCGCAAGGTCAGCAGGAAGCCGACAATGGCGAGCGGGATCCCGACGATCGCGCCGACCACCGTCAGGCTCACGAGGATGCCAACCAGCATGAGCACCAGGCCGAGGATCACGGCCACCAGGCGCCCGGTCAGGGTTACGATAGCGGCGACCAACTTCCACAATGCCACGAACGGCCAGAGGTACCAGGGGGTGTGCGTTTTTGTTTCGGTCATTTTGTCTCCTTCAAGAGACTATACGCTCATTCGCAGTTAAGGATGCAGAAAAAAACGAGGTGATATAATCGCGCGCATGGAACAAATAACCCCACCCACTAATGACACCGTCACCTTCAAGCGCTCGCATTTTTATACCATGCTTGTGGTGCTTTCCTTCTTTGCCGGTATTCTGGTCGGGTACATGGCCTGGGGACGCAATGGCAGCGCTTCGGTTGCCGCACAGCCTGCAGCACAACAGCAACAGGCCGCCGCGCCCACCTATCGCCGCTATGAAATTCCCACCGAAGGCTCGTACAGCATCGGCCCGGAAGACGCTCCCATCACCATCGTGGAGTTCAGCGATTACCAGTGCCCGTTCTGTGTCCGCTGGCACGACCAGGTGTACAACCAACTCCTGGCCGCCTACCCAGGCAAGATCCGCTTTGTATATCGCCACCTGCCACTCACGCAGATCCATCCGCAGGCCTTGCCCGCGGCCGAGGCTGCCATGTGCGCCGGCGAGCAGAACGCCTACTGGCAATATCATGATCGCCTTTTTGCCAACCAGGAAATGCTCGGCGATGATCTCTACGTGCAGATCGCCGAAGAGCTTGGCCTGAGCATGGACAGTTTCAACACCTGCCGCGAGAGCCACAAGTACCAGGCAGAGATCCAGGCAGATATGGACTTTGCCATCGGCCTCGGTGTGCAATCCACGCCGACCTTCTTCATCAACGGTCTGGCGATGGTGGGCGCACAACCCCTCACCACCTTCACCCAGTTGATCGATCAAGAACTGGCCGGAGAAATTCCACAGTAACCCCAAAGAGCGAGCACACAGCTCGCTCTTTTTTGATTTCCAACCATGAACAATAAACGCATTCTGCTCTTATCATTATTGCTGACGTTCCTGCTCGCCTGCCAGACCACCATCCCCTACGCCGCGCCCGCGCCTACAGCATCGCTCACCCCGCCGCCCGCCTCCACCCTGACATTCACAGCGGCTCCCACGTGGACACCCTCTCCACTCCCGAGCCTCACCCCCACGCCCGCACCGATCGCCCGCCGCGTGATCATCCTGAGCGTGGACGGGATGCGCCCCGATGCGATCGAGCTTGCACCCATGCCCAACTTGATGAACCTGATGCAATCGAGCGCCTACTCGCTCAATGCGCAGACCATCTACCCCAGCTCGACCCTGCCTTCGCATTCCTCCATGCTGACCGGGCTCTGCCCCGAAGACCACGGCGTGGATTGGAACGATTACATTCCCGAGCGCGGTATCGCCCAGGGCACCGACCTCTTTGACATTTCGCACGAAGCCGGTTTCAAAACAGTGATGTATGTGGGCAAGGAAAAACTCCAACAGGTGACCGATGCCTCAAGCGTGGATACCTTCGTTTACATCAACGACCGCGAATCCGTCATCGTAGATCAACTGCTCGCAGACTTCCCAAACGATTTCGGCGTGCTGTTCATCCACTTTCCCTCGCCCGATTGGATGGGTCATGAATATGGCTGGCTTTCGCCGGAACAACTGAGCGTGCTCTTCCGCGCCGATGAAGCGCTGGCTCGATTACTGAACGAATTGGATATCCGCGGCCTGCGCGATGAGACCCTGCTCATCGTCACCGCAGACCATGGCGGTCACGACACCACACACGGCTCCAGCCTGCCCGAAGACATGACCATTCCGTGGATCGCCTCCGGTCCGGGCATCCGGCCGGGGCGGCTGGGCACTCCCATCCACACCATCGACACAGCCGCAACCGCCGCCTATGCTCTCGGCCTTGCGCTCCCTCCCGAATGGGACGGCGTGCCGGTGGTGGAGGCCTTCGGTCTGCCTGTGGAAATGCAATCCACCTCATGCCGATAACAAAAAAACAACCCGCCATTGCTGGCGGGTTGTTTTTTTGTGCAGGGTGGTCTCAGCCTGCGCCTTCCGTAGCTGCAGGTGCAGCCCCGGGCATGACAACAGCTTGAGGTTGATCATCGTCGTTGCTCGCGCCTCCCGATTGCAGGGTCTGCTGAATGAAATCTTCCTCATCCATCTTGGCGTTTTCAAGCGCTTCCTGCATCGACTTGACGTACTCGAGGTTCTGGTTCCACAAGGTGGTCTCTGTATCCTTGACCATGCGATAGAACTCCTTGCGGGTGCGCTCGTTATCTTCGAGCTGGTTCCAGTGGTCGGAGACGGCTGTAAGGTCGAGGATCACTTTGCTGTAGTTGCGCACGGTCATTTCGAGATTGCGCAACTCCTGCCAACCGGTCATGGCGGTGGTGAGCGCGGTGGCAAGGGCCACCCACAAACCGAACTGCCCGCCCATGGCGGCGAGGAAAGCGCCCAGCGCGCCGGTCATCAAGATCAATACTTGCAGGCGCATGCGGTCGCGGTGCAGGGAGTTCACGCGCGAGGTGTGCCAGTTCAACTGGTCGCTGACGCGGAATTTATAATATGCGTCTGCATCCAGATCCTCGAACCCGCCATCGGGGCGCGGGGTGCCATTCGAATACGGCGGGGGCAGGGGTCCCTTGTAGGCCTCGAGGATCATCTCACCGTTCAGGCCGGTGAAAACCTGATTTTGGATCTCGCGCAAACGCTTTTCAAGCCAGGCACGGCGGCGCTTGTCGGTCTTTTGCAGAATGGTGCGGTATTGATAGATCTCTTTGAGCACCTGCTCCGCGCCGGCGCGCAGCACCAGCCAGTCGGTGCCGCGGCTGAACTTATTGGCGAACGCCGCCAGAACCGAACTCAAGATCGGGAGGAGGATCAGTACGACCTTGATCGTCATCGACTGCCAGGGTTGCGCCGTTTCCGGGAACAGGGCGGAGATGATGGCAACCAATGTGGCGAGCACACTTAGGGTCGCGATCCATCTGCGCAGGGCAAGCTGGTGCTTCTTCTTCGCGTTCGACGCCAGGTTGTACTGTGCAAAACGGTTCCAAGCGACTTCCAAAATGGATGGTTTGGCTTTCACTTCTTCCATGGGGGGCTTCTCCTCGCGCTAGTATCGAAATTTTGCAGGCAGTGTTGTTGTAATTGTTATAATTATAGACTAAATACGTATGATTTACAGCCCCCCAATCTTGAAAGTCACTCAGGGTACGCACCGCAAAGGGAGCACGCAATGACCAAAAATATCTTTATCAGTTATTCCCGCCGTGAAGTCGGGTTCGTGGACGATCTTGTAAGCCGGTTGGAAAAACAGAAATACAACGTCTGGCTCGATTA